>JAAYOI010000010.1 GCA_012520435.1 Mollicutes bacterium | reverse complement strand
TTAAGTTCTAAAATAAAGGCTTCGGTTTCACTACCAACTACCATATATTCAAAATCGGCAATTTCATCAACCAATCTAGTTGTTTTTCCGGTGTGATTACCACGAAAATAAGAACTAAGACGTTTTTTTAAATCCTTAGCTTTACCTACATAAATAATAACCCCATCTTTATTTTTCATGACATAACAACCAGGTTTGTTTGGAACTAAAGCTAACTTTTCTTTAATCATAGTAATCACCATCTATATTATAACACAATAAAAATAGATATTTTTTTAATAAATATCTATTTTTCTATTAAAAATTCATTATCATTAACATCTTTCGTATATTTGTGCCAATTTACTTTATAATCTTGAATTTTTTTATTAAATACCGCATTAGGAGTATCCGCAATATTAAATTCTTTAAAAACTTCATTTAATTTATTTTTAGCTTCTTCTATTTTTTTATCATCTTCAACCATTAATTCAAATTCTACAATATAACCATAACCAACTGTATAATCAATAGTTACTTCAAAATCTTTAAATGTTAATTCCAATCTTTTACGATACCATTTTATTTCTATTTCATAACCTAAAATATCTAACATTTTAAGTAAATCTTTCTCATACTTTTTATCAATAATAACACTCATTTCTTCTCTGGCATCATCATGAATTTTCCCAGTTTTTAACCATAGTTTTAAATAATCACTAGTATTCATTAACCTAAAATCAACATCACCTTTAAAATAACTAGTAATTTGTCTTTCTTCTTTCATTTTATAATTATTGTTTTGAAAATAATTATTAATTCCTCATACTTTTCTTTAGTTATAAAACTTCTTTTTTCTACCTCAATCAAAAATACCTCCAACTTTATTATAAAATTTATTTGTTAAAAAAACAACTATAAGTTATAATAAAGTTGTGGTGATAATATGTTTTCGATAAAAGAAAATGTTAATAATGAAATAGTTATTAATAAATCAAGATTTATAACTGAGTTAATTAAAATTAATAATGAAGATGAAATCATTAATATTTTAAATAATATTAAAAAGAAATATCCTAATGCAACCCATTATTGTTATGCTTATATATGTGGTAGTAAAAGAAAATGCAGTGATGATGGTGAACCACGAGGAACTGCTGGTATACCTATTTTAAATGTCTTAGAAAAACATAATTTAAATAATATATTATGTGTAGTTATTAGATATTTTGGAGGAATTAAATTAGGAGCCAATGGTTTAGTTAGAGCTTATAGTAAAAGTGTAAGTAGTTTAATTGAAAGTATTGATATTGTTGAATTAGTTGAAGGATATGAAATTACTTTAAAATTTGATTATAATGCTACTAAATCTATTGATTATTTGCTTAAAGAGTATAAAATAATAAAAAAAGAATACAGTGCTACTATTACCTATATTTTTGAAATAAGTAAAAAAGATTATGAAATAATTTCAAATCAAATTAAAGATTATGAAATAAATAAAAAAAACATCATTATTAATAAATATGAATGATGTTTTTTTTATTTTTTTAATCAATTAAGGATGAATCCTGATAAAAATTAACATTATTAAATTTTGATTTTAAATATTTTAAAGTTTCATTATCATCATCAATAACAATAATTATTTGGTTTTGAATATTTTTGATGTAATCTTTTAAATAAAATTCTTTTATTTCCTTAGATTGTAAATTAGAATGTTCACTTTTAGCAATAATAATACGATTTTCCTTTTTAAAATAAGGCGCATATTTATCTAACCATCAATTTTTATGTTCAATTTCATTTTTTTCTTTACATATCGATAAAATATATAAATTGACATTAGGTAATTTAGAAATTTTTTCTAATGTTTTTATATTAGTGGTCTTTTATTCAAAAAATCTAATTTTTGGCTAAATTCATAATCAGTAATAACGCCATCCATATCAACAAATATATGACATTCTTGTCCGCTTGTTACACGAATAATTTCTTGTTCAAAATACATTTAATTCCTCCTTAAATATTTTACTTTAACCGTTTCTAAAATGTCATTAGCAATTGTTATAGAAGTATCCATTATACCCAAATTAGTAGTATCAATTAATTGTGAAGAATCAACTCTTTCCTTAATTAAAGAATAAATTCTTAATAATGATGCATTATATCTTTCAACATTTGCTTCATTTAAGGTTGTTCTTGGTTCAATCGTAAAAATAGCTGTTATAACATGTATTCCAGCTTTTGATTTTTATATAATGGATTATTTTATCTCTACTATATCTTTAATAACATCATTAGCACGTGAAGCAATGTAATCATAATTTATTTCTTTAATAACATTATTATTTTTAAAATAAGCATTACTTATATTGTCATCAAATTGATACCAAATAAATAACCAATTTTGTGGTATCTTTTTTAAATATTCTAAGTATTCATTTAAATATTTATCATCTTCCCTATTGGCCCTTACAAATGAACTTTCAAACTCTAAATCATCAAACTTATATCTCTTATAATTAGATTTAAAATTAGTTTCAATATCTATACTAAAATCAGTTGTTTTAAAATATTTCCTTTTTAATACTTCAAAATTAAGATTGATTTTTTCATTTAATTCTTTAACTATTTGATCATCCTTTTCTTTATATCTTGATGAAATAAAATAAGTAGTATCACTTAAAACAGTATATAGTATTAAAGCTTTTTCATAATCAGAAAAATCATATGTATTTTTATAAAGTTGATAGATAAATAAACTAGTACTTGCATAATCACCAATTAAATAATTTGGTTGCTTTTTATCTATAAAATGATGATCAATCATACCAACAACATTTTTTTCATTATCAATAGATTGTAAAGGATCATTATGATCAACTAAAATAAAATAATTATTATTAATATTTTCTTTTTTAATAACAGTAGGTTTGTAATTAGTTACATTATCTTTTATTAAATCATAATCACCATATACTATATTATAATCTTTGTCTAATATGGCATATTCACATTTTATTCCTTGTTTATTTAATATTTTTGATAATAAATATGATGATATAACCGTATCAGCATCCATATGACGATGACCAATAATATAAATAATAGGATATTTTTTTAATTCATTAATATTTAACATACTTATACCTCACTTTATATTATAAAAAACTATAGCTTTTGGCTATAGTCAATTTTTAAGTTGTTTAGCAACTTCTTCCGCAAAATTTTCTTCTCTTTTTTCCATTCCTTCGCCTACTTCATAACGAATCATAGTAATAATAGTACCACCATTATTTTTAACGTAAGTACCAACGTTAATATCACTATCCTTAATAAATTCTTGTTCTTCTAAACATACTTCTTTGTAATATTTTTGAAGTCTACCTTCAACCATTTTTTCAGCAATTTCAGCTGGCTTTCCTTCATTGATTGCTTGTTCTTTAAGGATTGCTCTTTCTTTTTCAATTACATCACTTGGTATATCTTCTCTTCTAATATAAGATGGACGCATAGCTGCCACATGCATTGCTACATCTTTAGCAACTTCTTCAGATGTATTTTTTAATACTGTTAAAACGGCAATCTTACCACCCATATGAATGTATGAACCAAATACTTCATCATCATTTTTATTGATGATTTCAAAGCGACGTAAACTTATTTTTTCCCCAATCTTAGATGTTTTAGCAATAATTAAATCATTTACTTTACCATCTTTAGTTTCTAATTCTAATGCTTCTTCAACTGTTTTAATATTACTATTAATTAAAGTATTTAGAATAGTATTAACTAATT
>JAAYOI010000055.1 GCA_012520435.1 Mollicutes bacterium | reverse complement strand
GGCGGCATGCCAGAAATGACTTTTGAATGGGCACTAAAACAAAATGGTATTGATCCAAAGAAAGATGTAAATATTGATACTAGTATTGCTTTTGCGGCAATGGCAGGAGCATTCATTGGGGGAACAGGAGATTTTGTAACTCTTTTTGAACCACAAGCTTTACAAGTTGAAAATCAAGGATTTGGTTATGTCGTAGCATCAATTGGTCAATTAGGTGGAGAAGTGCCATATACAGCATATTATGCTAGAAAAAGCTATATTGAAAAAAATGAAGATATAATTAAAGGATTTACTAAAGCCATTCAAAAAGGATTAGATTATGTTTATAGTCATTCACCTGAAGATATTGCAAAACATATTATTGATTATTTCCCTGATACTTCAAAGAATGATTTAATTGCAATTATTAAAAGATATAAAGATTATGACTCTTGGTATAAAACAACAGAAATAAAAGAAAAAGATTTTAAACATGTGCAAACAATCATGAAAAGTGCTAGCGAATTAGATAAAGAAGCACCATATGACAAGTTAATAAATAATAAGTTTGCTACCAAAAATGAATAAAATATTAAGTATTAAAAATTTAAAGAAAATTTATCACACCAAACAAGGGGAAACCTTAGCGGTTGATAACTTTTCTTTTAATTTGTTAGATGGTGAATTTGTAGCAATTGTTGGACCTAGTGGTTGTGGTAAATCAACAATTTTATCCATTTTATGTGGACTTGAAAAAAAATCAGATGGTGAAATTAAAATTAGAGATAATTGCAAAATTGGTTATATGTTACAACAAGATAGTTTATTTAATTGGCGAACTATTTTAAGGAATTGTTTATTAGGAATTGAAATAACAGAGGATTTAAATGATGAAAATAAACAACATGTAATTAATTTATTAGAGACATATGGCTTAAAAGATTTTATTAATAGTTATCCTCAAAACTTATCAGGAGGAATGCGCCAACGAGTAGCCTTAATTAGAACCCTAGCAACCAAACCAGACATCCTCCTTTTGGATGAACCATTTTCAGCACTTGATTATCAATCCCGATTAGCGGTATCGGATGATGTATATCGCATTATCAAAAGTGAACACAAAAGTGTGATTATGGTTACTCATGATATAGCCGAAGCCATAAGTATGGCAGACCGCATTATCGTTATGACTAAAAGACCAGGGACTATTAAAAATATTTATAATATTGAATTAACTAATAAATCAACCCCAATTGAAAACCGAAAAGCCAAAGAATTTGCGCATTATTATGAATTAATATGGAAGGATTTGGATTTTCATGTATAGTGAAGAACATAAAAAATATTTAAAAAAGATTAGGATTAATAACTTTTTAGTAAGATTAACACAATTATCTATCATTATCTTTTTATTGCTTTTATGGCAATTACTAGCTGATTTTACGATAATTAATACTTTTATTACATCAAGCCCCAAAGATATTATTAAAACTTTAATAAATTTACATAATACCAACAATTTATATCAACATATTGGTATAACTATATATGAAACAATTATAAGTTTTAGTTTAGGTACTTTTATTGGTTTTTTAGTTGCTACCATTCTATGGTGGAATAGATTCTTAGCTAGAGTAATAGATCCATACTTAACTATTTTAAATAGTCTACCTAAAGTTGCACTTGGTCCTATTATTATTATTTGGGCAGGAGCTAATATGAAATCAATTATTATTATGGCATTACTTATTTCCGTAATTGTTACTATCATAACAATTTATCAAGGATTTACTGAAACTGATCCTAATAAAATTAAATTGATGCAATCATTTAGAGCTAATAAAAAACAAATATATTTAAAATTATTATTACCAAGTAGTTTTTCTAATATTATTAGCTCTTTAAAAATCAATATTAGCATGACTTTAATTGGGGTTGTAATGGGTGAATTTTTAGTATCAAAAAAAGGAATAGGATATTTAATCATGTATGGATCACAAGTATTCAATTTAAATTTAGTAATTACTGGAATATTTATTTTGTGTGTTGTATCAGCTATTATGTACTATATAGTAGCATATATCGAAAATAAATTACTCAATAAATAATTAATATTATTAATAGTGTAGCAAATTATTGCTACACTTTTTTGTATCAAAAACTATAATATTTTAATTTTATAATAATGTATGTTATAATATTTTTGAAAGAAATAGGGGGATATTTATGGATAAAAATATTAAAACTTTAAATTTTTCTAGGAAAGATGCAATAAATTTAATTAATAATTATAAAACTTTATTTGAAGATGAAAAAACATATTATGATTTAGAAACATCAATCATAAATGATCTGACTTTATTAGAACAAAATATTCAAAATACAGATAGCAATTACAATTTTGAAACAATTTTATTTATATTGAAAGAAAAAATAATGAAGTTTATATGTGAAAAGATTAAACAAGGTGATATTAATCTGGAAATAAAAATTGTTGAACAATATAGTAAACATAGTAATTCTATTAAACCTAGATTTGATAAATTAATTGTTAATAACTCTAAAAAAGAATCATATGAAAAATATAAACAATTAACTAAATCAACAGATTTAGAAAAAAATTTTATTGATAAATTATGGGAAGATGCCATTATTGAAACGATAGATACATATCAAGGAAATAATCCCTTTCCTTGTGAAATTTTTAAAAACTTTAAAAATAAACTTATAAATATAGATACCAAATTTGAACAATTTACTAAAAATCAACAAAAAATAAAAACACTAATATAAACAAATAAAAAAGAGATTAAAATTTTTAAATTTTAGTCTCTTTTGTTTTTAAATATTCAGCTAAAGCTATATATGCTTTATCATCCCAAAACTTCCATCTTTCATTATCATCAAAACAAGCTAAAGTTTTGGTTTCACCTTTAGGAATAAAGATTTTATCATAGCCCCATCCATATTCTCCACTTTTTTCAGTTGCTATTGTTCCTTCCGTTTTGGAAATAAAAACAACAGGATCTTTACCATATTCAGTATAAGCTAAAACTTCAATATTAAGGGGTTCTAAAATCTTTTTAGCAACTAATACTTATTACCTGTAACATAAATATTTTTTTTCATACATGCCGCCTAATATAATTATATCACATTAAAAAAGGTTAATAATTATTGATTAACCTTTTTTTCGCAATATAATTGACGTACTTCTTTAAGTGCTTCATGAGTTCCTACATCATAACAATTACCCTCAAATAAATAACTATAAACAGGCATTCTCTTATAAAAATATTCAACTAAATGCCCTGGGGCATCTGGTTTATTTCCTTCTTCTAGATATTGTTTAATCTTTGGTAAAAGTTTTTTAGGATATAGATAAGTTGCAAAAGCAACAATATTGCTTGGTGGTTCAGCTGGTTTTTCAACCATTCCAATAATACAATTATTTTCATCTATCGTAACAACACCACATCTTCTTAATAAATCAATATTATTAACCTCTTTACAAGCAACAATTGGTGCTTTAACTTGATGATAATAATCTAAAAGACCACGTAATTTATAATCAAATAAGTTATCACCTGCAATAACTAAAATATCATCATTAATATTACCATGTTCAATAGTAAACATGATATCACCAATTGCTCCTAAACGATCTTCATTAGAATTAGTATTATCATTTAATACTCTAATTGGTTTAGGATTATTTAAAGCAGATGCCCAATCAGCTAAAAGTTGATAATAACAATTATTTGAAATAACAAATATTTCGTCAACTTCATCAAGAGTATTAACTTCTTCAACAATATAATTTAATAATGGTTTCCCAGGCTCAATATCTAATAAAGCCTTAGGAAAATTTTCGGTTAATGGAAATAATCTTGTTGCATATCCTGCACATAATAAAATACATTTCATTTTTTCTCCTCCTATTTTAATGAAATAGTTGCTTTAGCTTTTAAAGCTAAAGCACTTATTTTTCCTAATTTATATGCATAATATCCAGCTGCACCTATCATTGTCGCATTATCAGTACAATACTTTAATGGTGGTACAACTAAATTAATGCCTTTTTCTTTAGATAATTCTGTTAATTTCTTTCTCAATCCTTTATTAGCAGCAACACCTCCAGCAACAATTAAATTTTTTACTTTATATTCTTCTAGTGCACGCATTGTTTTCTTAGTTAAAATTTCAACAACACGATTTTGAAAAGAAGTTGCTAGATTTGGAATATTAATTTCATTACCTCTTTGTTTTTCATTATGAACTAAATTAATGATAGCTGTCTTTAAGCCACTAAAACTAAAATTATAACTATCATCATTTAATGGTATAGGTAAATCATAGGTATCTTCTCCTTCATGAGCCAATTTATCAATAATTGGACCACCAGGATAAGATAAATTTAAGACTCTAGCAACCTTATCATAAGCTTCACCAACCGCATCATCTAAAGTTTCCCCTATTTTCTTAAATGAATAATCTTGGTCCATATAAACTAACTCTGTATGTCCACCACTTACGACTAAAGCAATTAAAGGAAATTGCATAGGTTCAACTAAGTTATTAGCATATATATGCCCTGCAATATGGTGAATTGGAATTAATGGTTTTTTATAAATATAGGCAAGGGTTTTAGCAGCTTGTACACCAATTAATAAAGAACCAATTAAGCCTGGTCCATAGGTAACAGCAATCGCATCTATTTCTTCTATTTTTATATGTGCTTTCTTTAATACTTCTTCAATAACAATAGTAATACTTTCAATATGGTGGCGACTAGCAATCTCTGGGACAACCCCACCATATAAAGCATGAACATCTATTTGTGATAAAACTACTGTGGCTATATCTTCATAACCATTTTTAACAATAGCTGCACTAGTTTCATCACAACTTGTTTCAATTGCTAATATATAT
>JAAYOI010000054.1 GCA_012520435.1 Mollicutes bacterium | reverse complement strand
GGGTAATTAGAAAACCTTCTTTTGGAGCTTCCATTAAATTAATTTCTAAAGAAAGAATACCACTAATTATTGGGGTTTCTGATTATAAAGAAGATAGAGATTTATATTTTGGTGAAAGTCCTGTTTATGAAGGAGTTAAGATAGGGGTAAATATTAATGAATTTTTTAGTAATCATTTTGCCATCTTTGGTTCAACTGGTAGTGGTAAATCTCACTCTGTAGCCCGTATTTTACAAAATTTATTTGAGAAAAAAGAAGCAATTGCTTATCGTGCTAGTATTTTTATTTTTGATGCTTATGGTGAATATCATAATGCTTTTAAAGATTTAAATAAAAAGTCTCCAGAAATTAGTTTTAAAACTTATACGACTAATTTACACTTTAGTGAAACAGAAGTATTAAAAATACCATTGTGGTTATTAAGTGTTGATGATATTGCTATTTTACTTGGAGCTGAACGTCCTTCCCAATTACCAATTATTGAAAAGGCTTTAAAATTAGTAACGATTTTTGGTCAAGATGAAGAAATTGTTATTAAACATAAAAATGATATTATTGCTAGAGCTATTTTAGATATCTTATCAAGTGGACGTCCACCTGCTCAAATTCGCGATCAAATCTTTTCTGTTTTATCATACTATAATACGAAAGAATTAAACTTAGATACACCAATTTATCAACCAGGTTATACAAGACCATTAAAACAATGTTTATTAATTGATGCTTCTGGTAAGATAAGAGAAATGGAATTATTAACAAATTTTATGGAAAGTTTTTTAACTGATGATTTAGAATTAACTTTACCAGATGGTAGTTTTAGGTATACTTTAAAAGATTTAAAAGATGCATTCGATTTTGCGTTAATCTCTGAAGGTGTTTTAAAAAGTGATCGTGTTTATGATGATGCAAATGTCTTAAGAGTAAGATTACATACTTTAGTTAATAGTAAAGATAGTGTTTATTTTGATTACCCAGAATATATTAGTAAACAACAATATATTAAAAATTTATTAACGGCACCTAATGGGAAAAAAGCTCAAATTATTAATTTTAATATTAATTATGTTGATGATCGTTTAGCCAAAGCTATTACGAAAATATATTCTAAATTATTATTTGATTTTACTAAAGAACAAGAAAGAAGAGCTAGTTTACCATTCCATATTATTTTAGAAGAAGCCCACCGTTATGTTCAAAATGATATAGATATTTATTTACTTGGTTATAATATTTTTGATCGTATTACTAAAGAAGGAAGAAAATATGGAGTTTTATTAGGACTAATTTCGCAAAGACCTTCAGAACTATCAGAAACAACTTTATCCCAATGTGGTAATTTCTTAATCTTTAAAATGATACATCCTAAAGATGTTGAATATATAAGAGAAATGATACCTAATATAACTAATGAAATAATTAAAAGATTAAGAATATTACAACCAGGAACTTGTATTGCTTTTGGTAATGCTTTTAAAGTACCAGTTATTGTTAAAATGGCAATGCCTGATCCAACACCTGATAGTAGTAGTTGTAATGTAAGTGGCATATGGTTTGTTGAAAGAAAAACCGAAATATAAAGTAGAGATATATCTGATCTTGTCAAGAAAAAGTAGACAGATAAAAAACATTATGGAAACCCTAATTGAGATCTATATTCAATTGGGGTTTTATAGTTTAAAGCATAACTTGGTCGATAATAATTATTATCTTTTACAACATCTT
>JAAYOI010000053.1 GCA_012520435.1 Mollicutes bacterium | reverse complement strand
CCTTTTCTACCACCAATAATGTAAGAACCTTTCAAATCTTCTAATTTGAAGTTATCATATTTTTTTCTAGACACTAAAAAAGTGCCATCGCGTTTTGTTAAGCCAGAGAAAACTACTAAATAATCTTTTTCACCTTGATTATAAACATAAATAGTTGCTTCAGTACCACTAAATCCAATATCAACATCATTAGATAAAACGGCTGCTGCAACTTTATCAGCTCCAGGTACTAAAATTAATTCTACATCAAGTCCTTCTTCTTTAAAATATCCTAATGAATGTGCTACATATTGAGGTGTATAAAAAAGGCTGTGGGTAACTTCAGCAACTTTTACTTTTTTTAAATCACTTTTTGGTTTATTAAATATAAAAAAACTTGATAAACCAGCAATCAAAACTATACCAAGAATTGTTAAAAGTACTTTTTTCATTTTTATTCTCCTTTCATATTTTCAAAATATTATATTCATTTATTAACTGGATGTGATTGGGCAAATTTATGTTATAATGTTAATGAAGATATAGGCATAACTTGATGTGGGTGATATGATGAATTTAGAAAATTTAAATAATGAACAAAGAGAAGCAGTTATGATAACCGAAGGTCCTTTACTCGTTTTAGCGGGTGCTGGTAGTGGTAAAACTAGAGTATTGACAACTAGAGTTGCTTATTTAGTAAAAGAAAAAGGAATTAACCCTTATAATATTCTTGCTATTACTTTTACTAATAAAGCCGCTAATGAAATGAAAGAAAGAATTTATAATATGTTAGGTGAAGTTGCTCATTACATTCAAATATCGACTTTTCATTCTTTTGGCTTATTAATTTTAAAAGAAAATTATAAACTTTTAGGATATAAAAATAATTTTACGATTCTTGATAGCGATGATTCATTAACAGTTATCAAAAAAGTAATGAAAGAATTAAATTTAGATCCTAAACAATATAATCCTAATGCAATAAGAAGTAAAATTAGCGGAGCTAAAAATGAATTAATGGGGCCAGATGAATATGAAAAATATGCAAATACTGATTTTGAGCAAAAAGTAGTTAGTGTTTATAAAAATTATCAAAATAAATTATTTGTTAGTAATTCGGTTGATTTTGAAGATTTATTAATTTTACCGATTAAATTATTTCGTATGTATCCTGAAATACTAAATAAATATCAAGAACGTTTTAAATATATTATGATAGATGAATATCAAGATACTAATCAAGCACAATATGTTTTAACTAAAATGATTAGTGAAAAATATAAGAATATTTGTGTTGTTGGAGATGAATCGCAATCTATTTATTCATTTAGGGGTTCAAATTATCGTAATATTTTAAATTTTGAGAAAGATTATCCGGATGCTAAAGTTGTTTTATTAGAGAAAAACTATCGTTCTACCCAAACTATTTTAAATGCTGCTAATGATGTTATTAAAAATAATAAACAAAGGAAAGATAAAAAATTATGGACTGATAATGAAGAAGGTTGTAAAGTAAAATATCATCGTACTATTGACGAAAAAGAAGAAGCATATTATGTAGTAGAACAAATATATAAATTATTAGAACAAGATATTCCTAAAAAAGAAATTGCGGTTTTATATCGAACTAATGCTCAATCAAGACAAATAGAAGAAGCATTACTTAGAGAAAATATACCTTATAAAGTAATAGGTAGTTTTTACTTTTATAATCGTAAAGAAATAAAAGATTTAATTGCTTATTTAAAAGTTATTTATAATGAATATGATGATAATAGTTTATTGCGAATTATTAATGTACCAAAAAGAGGAATTGGTCAAAAAACGATAGAAAATCTTAATCAAAAAGCTCTTATTGAAGGTAAGAGTATTTATGAAGTCATTGATAGTGGTAAAGAATTGGAATTTAAAAAGCTCATTGAAGAATTAAAGACAATTAAAGATAACGTATCTTTAACTGAATTAGTCGAATCAGTGCTTAATAAAAGTGGTATAAAGCAGGAATTAATTAATGAAAAAACAATTGAAGCGGATATAAGACTTGAAAACTTAGAGGAATTTAAAACAATTGCCAAAGAATTTGAAGAAAGAAATGGTATAATATCATTAGAAGAATTTTTAAATGAAATAAGTTTAGTATCAGACATAGAAGAATATAAAAATAATGATGATGCGATTACTTTAATGACAGTGCACTCAGCTAAAGGATTGGAATTTAGTTATGTTTTTATTGTAGGTTTAGAAGAAGGGCTTTTTCCACATCGCAATTCATTATTTGATATTAATGATATTGAAGAAGAAAGAAGACTTTGTTATGTGGCCATAACACGAGCTAAAAAACAATTGTGGTTGATTAATGCTAGACAAAGAAGTATTTTTGGTAGTTGTAATTTTAATCAACCTAGTCGTTTTGTTAATGAAATTAATGAAGCATATTTAGAGATGGATGATAATTTTGGTAATAATACAGTTTTTGAACAAAATTATACTGATATGGTTGATAATAATGTTGATTATCAATTTGGCGAAACAGTTATTCATGATAAATTTGGAACAGGTGTTATTGTAAGCATTGATGAATTATCATTAACTATAGCTTTTCCTCATCCATATGGTATAAGAAAAGTAATTAAAGGTCATAAAAGTATTAGAAAGGTATAGGTGAAATATGTTTTTGGGAATTATGGAAAAACTTAATGAATTTAGTAACCAAATAACCAATTGGCTTATTGAACATGAAGATAATCCATTATTATGGATTGGTATTTTTGTTGCTTTCGCATTTCTTTTCTATATAGGATATAATGCACTTAGAAAGGAAAAATAAGATGAAAAAAATTAGAAAAGCAGTTATTCCCGTAGCTGGTATGGGAACAAGATTTTTACCTGTTACTAAAACCATTCCTAAAGAGATGCTACCTATTATTAATAAACCAACTCTTCAATATTTAATAGAAGAAGCTGTTAATAGCGGAATTGAAGAAATATTATTAATAACTAATCCATATAAAAAAGCTATTGAAGATTATTTTGATGTTTCTTATGAATTAGAAGATAGACTTTTAAAAAATAATAAATTAGAACAATTAGAAATGCTTCAAAAAATATCTTCTATGGTTAAGGTTTATTATATTAGACAAGGTGAACCTTTGGGAACAGGTCATGCTATTTCTTTAGCAAAAACTTTTATTGGTAACGAGCCATTTGCGATTATGTATGGCGATGATCTTATAAAATCAGAAATTCCTGCTTTAAAACAATTGATAGATGTTTATGAAAAATATGATTGCAATGTAATTGGTGTTCAAAAAGTAGATCCTAATGTTGTTAATCGGTATGGTATTATCGATTATGAAGATGAAAAAACAGGAAAAATCAAAGGTCTTGTTGAAAAACCAAAAATTGGAGAATTACCAAGTAATTATGCAGGATTAGGTAGATATATTTTAAAATCAGAAATTTTTGATGAATTAGAAAAAATCGATAAAGTTAATGGCGAATATTTACTTACTGATGCAATGCTTAGGTTAATGAAAAAACAACCATTTTATGATTGTCGTTTTGAAGGTATTTATTATGATATTGGTAATCAATTTGGATATTTAAAAGCTAATATCGAATATGGTTTAGAAAGAGAAGATATAAGGGGAGAATTAATGAAATATGTAAATAATTTTAATGAAAAGTAACATTTTTGTTGTTTTCTATTAGAATATATGATAATCTTTTTTCTTAGAAAGAGGGAGGTTTTGGAAATACTTGTACCATATAAACCAACAAGGATATTTGATCTTCAGAGAAAAAACAATGAAGATTATTGTACTGCTTGTGGTACTTATACAAATACAAAATGGCGTAACGAAAATTATAATTGGTGATATTGTTTAAAATGTTCTAAAAAAAGAAATGATTTTGTCAATACTATTGTTGGCAATGTTGACGTAAATTGTCATGAGGAGGAAAAAGAGTTAGCTTTAATTTTAGAATTAATAAGAAAAAGAACCATTCAAGAAAGAATTTATTATTTACTAGATAAATGGTTTGTTGAGAATGAAAATACAGAAGAACCTTACAATGATAAATTTTTTATAGCTGAATGTCTTCAAGAAAAACAAGAAGCAATGAATACTTTATTTCATCATTATAATGATATCTATGAATATGGTGATGAAACTTTACTTGCTAGTAATTGCCAATCACCATTATTAAAAATAAATTACTACAAAGAAATAATTAAAATGTATTATGATGATAGAGAAAAGATGGAAATGTTATTAGACCCAACAATTAAATTAAAAGATAAAGTATATATTAAAGGCAAAAAATCATAAATTTTTATACTTCCTAATTGAGGAAGTTTTTTGATGTAAAAGTAACTTTTATAAACCAAATAAAGCGAACAAATGGTATAATATTATTAGGTGATGATATGGATACAATCGAAAAAAGAATGAATGAATTAATCGAGATTATTAATAGAGCTAATTATGAATACTATGTTTTAGCTAACACAACCCTTACAGATCAAGAATATGATAGGTATATGCAAGAATTAATGCGATTAGAAGAACAATATCCAGAACTTGTTAGAGAAGATTCACCAACTAAAAGGGTAAGTGGTCAAGCAATAGATGAATTTAAAAAAGTAACTCATGAAATACCTATGTTAAGTATAGGAAATGTTTTTAATGAAAGTGAAATCATTAATTTTGATAATCGTATAAAAAAAGAAGTACCTAATCCTAAATATGTATGTGAATTAAAAATAGATGGTTTATCAGCATCATTATTATATAAAGATGGGAAATTAGTAAGAGGAGCTACTAGAGGTGATGGTATAACTGGTGAAGATATTACTCATAACGTAAAAACAATAAAAAGTATACCTTTAACTTTAAATGAAAAAATTGATATTGAAGTTCGTGGCGAAATATATATGAGTAAAGAATCTTTTGAAATGCTTAATGAAGAACGAAGAAGAAATAATGAAGAATTATTTGCGAATCCAAGAAATGCTGCTGCTGGTAGTGCTCGTCAATTAAATCCTAAAATTGCGGCTTCACGTAAACTAGATTGTTTCGTTTATCATATACCTAATGCTTTAGATTATAAACTTTATAGTCATTGGGATTGTCTTCAATATTTAAAAAAATTAGGTTTAAAAATTAATCCACATTCTAAAAAAGTTAATAATATTGACGAACTATTAGAATTTATCAATTATTGGACGGAAAACAGAAATACCTTACCTTATGAAATTGATGGTATTGTTATTAAGTTAGATGATATTAATGATCAACAAAAATTAGGTTTTACGGCTAGAACTCCTAGATGGGCCACGGCTTATAAATTTCCAGCCATGGAAGTTTTAACTAAATTAAAAGATATTGTTTTTACCGTTGGTAGAACTGGACAAGTCACTCCGAATGCAGTTTTAGAACCAGTTCGTATTGCTGGTTCGGTTGTTTCTAGGGCGACGCTTCATAATGCTGATTATGTAATAGAAAAAGGAATTAAAATAGGCGATATTGTTGTCGTTAAAAAGGCTGGGGATGTTATTCCGGAAGTAGTTTGTCCTAAAGTTGAAAGAAGAACTGGTGAAGAACAAGAATTTGTTATGACTAATACTTGTCCAATTTGTCAAACTAAATTAATTAGAAAAGAAAATGAAGCAGCATATTATTGTATTAATCCTCATTGTGATGCCAGAAAAATAGAAGGTTTAATTCATTTTGTAAGTAGAAATGCTATGAATATTGAAGGTTTTGGTGATCGAATAATCGAAGATTTTTATAATATGGGTTATTTAAAAGATTTTTCGGATTTTTATACATTATATGAACATAAAGAAGAATTAATGGAACTAGAAGGTTTTGGTGAAAAAAGTATTAATAATTTATTAACTAGTATTGAAAATAGTAAAAATAATTCTTTAGAAAGATTGTTATTTGCTTTAGGTATTCGTCATGTTGGTAGTAAAACTGCTAAAATTTTAGCTAAAACATATAAAAATATAGATAATTTAATGATAGCTAAAGAAGAAGCTTTAAGTTTAATTAAAGATATTGGTAGTGTTATTGCTAAAAGTGTTGTTTCTTATTTTAATGAAGAAAAAAATATTTCTTTAATTAATTGTTTAAAAGATTTAGGTCTTAATATGAAATATTTAGGCAGTGAAGAAATATACAATGAAGAATTTAGTAATAAAACTTTTGTTTTAACTGGCACTTTGCAATCACTAACAAGAGATGAAGCAAAAGAAAAAATTGAAAGCTTAGGTGGAATTGTTACTAATAGTGTTAGTAAAAAAACAGATGTTGTTATTGTTGGTGAAAGTCCAGGAAGTAAATATGATAAGGCTCTTGAATTAAATATAACTATTTGGAATGAGGAAGAATTTTTGAAAAGATTAAGCTAGATATGGAGATGATGTATGATGAATGCATGGAGAAATTTTTTAGGTGAAAGATGGAAAAATGAAATAAATGTTTCTGATTTTATTTTAAATAATTACAAAGAATATTTAGGAGACGAGTCTTTTTTAGTTGGTATTAGCGAAAGAACTAAAAAAGTTTGGGATAAATGTCAAGAATTAATTAAAGAAGAATTAAAAAAAGGTATTTTAGATGTTGAAACCAATATTTTATCAGGAATTAATAACTTTAATCCAGGGTATATTGATAAAGAAAATGAAGTAATTGTTGGATTACAAACAGATGCACCATTAAAGCGAATCGTTAATCCTTATGGCGGTATTAGAATGGTATATAAAGCTTTAGATGCTTATGGTTATAAACTCAATCCGGAAATAGAAAGACGTTTTGTTGAATATCGAAAAACGCATAATGATGGTGTTTATTCAGCATACACTAAAAACATTAAATTAGCTCGAAAAACGGGTTTAATTACAGGCTTACCAGATGCTTATGGTAGAGGTCGAATTATTGGCGATTATAGACGAGTTGCTTTATATGGAATTGATCGTTTAATTCAAGAAAAGCAAAATGAATTTGATAATTTTAATGGTGAAATAAATGAAAAGACAATTAGATTAAGAGAAGAAATAATTGAGCAAATAAAAGCTTTAAAAGCAATTAAAAATATGGCTTTAAGTTATGGTTATGATATTTCTAAACCAGCTACAAACAGTAAAGAAGCTATTCAATGGTTATATTTTGGATATCTTGCAACTGTTAAAGAAAATAATGGAGCAGCTATGAGTTTAGGTAGAACTTCAACTTTTCTTGATATTTATCTTGAAAGGGATTTGAATGAAGGATTAATTACCGAAAAAGATGCTCAAGAATTAATTGATCAATTTATTATCAAACTTCGTTTAGTAAGACATCTTCGTACTCCTGAATATAATGAACTTTTTGCAGGTGATCCAACTTGGGTTACGGAAGCTATTGCAGGAATGACGGAAGATGGGAAAAGTTTAGTAACTAAAACTTCTTATCGTTATTTACATACCCTAATCAATTTAGGACCAGCACCAGAACCTAATTTAACGGTTTTATGGTCTAAAAATTTACCTGATAATTTTAAGAGATATTGTTCTAAAATATCAATTTTAACTGATTCTATTCAATATGAAAATGATGATTTAATGCGTCCGATTTATGGTGATGATTATGCGATTAGTTGTTGTGTTTCAGCTATGAAAGTTGGAAAGCAAATGCAGTATTTTGGAGCCCGTTGCAACCTTGCTAAAGCTTTATTATATGCCATTAATGGTGGTGTAGATGAAATAACAGGTATAAAAGTTATTGATGGTATTGATAAAATTACTGATGAATATTTAAATTATGACAAAGTAATACGAGCTTATGATAATGTCTTAAATATTGTTTCTAAAACATATGTGGATGCAATGAATATCATTCATTATATGCATGATAAATATGCATATGAAGCAAGTCAAATGGCTTTACATGATACCAATATTGAAAGATTAATGGCCTTTGGAGCAGCCGGACTTTCGGTTGTGGTTGATTCTTTGTCGGCAATAAAATATGCGAAAGTAAAACCAATTCGCAATTGTGAAGGAATTGCCATTGATTTTGAAATTGAAGGTGAATATCCACAATATGGTAATGATGATGATAGAGTTGATCAAATTGCCGTTGATTTAATAACTAATTTTTCTAACAAACTAAAACAACACAAACTATATCGCAATGCTATTCATACTTTATCAATTTTAACAATTACTTCTAATGTCGTTTATGGAAAAATAACGGGAACAACTCCTGATGGTAGAAAAGCGGGAGAACCTTTCGCTCCTGGTGCTAATCCAATGCATGGACGTGATAAGCATGGTGCTCTTGCATCTCTTAATTCGGTAGCAAAAATTCCATATGAAGATGTTTGCCAAGATGGAGTATCTAATACCTTTTCCATTGTTCCCGATGCTTTAGGCCATAATTCAGAAGAAAGAATTGTTAATTTAATTAATATTTTAGATGGATACTTCAAACAAGGTGCGCAACATTTAAATGTTAATGTTTTAAATCGTGAAACTTTAATTGAAGCTATGGAAAATCCTAATCTTTATCCTAATTTAACTATTAGAGTATCAGGATATGCGGTTAATTTTAATCGTTTAAGCAGAAAACAACAATTAGAAGTGATTGCCAGAACATTCCACGAGGTTATATAATGCAAGGTAATATTCATTCCATTGAAACTATGGGCTTATTAGATGGACCGGGAATTAGAGTAGTTATATTTATGCAAGGGTGTCCATTAAGATGTTTATATTGCCATAATCCTGATACTTGGAGTAATGAAGAAAACACTTTAATGACAAGCGAAGAATTATTTAGATTTATATTAAAATATAAGAATTATTTTGTTAATAATGGAGGTATAACTTTTTCTGGTGGGGAACCATTATTACAATCTCCCTTTTTACTAGAAGTATTAAAACTATGTAAACAATTTAATATTCATACTTGTCTTGATACTTCTGGTGTTGGTGGAACTATTAATGAAGAAATTTTAAAATATGTAGACTTAGTTATTTTTGATATAAAAGGAATTAATGAAGATGATTATTTTAAAATGACAGGATATCATATTGAAGAATCATTTGCCTTTTTAAATCTTTGTCAAAAATTAAATAAACCGTTATGGTTAAGACAAGTTATTATACCTACTATTAATGATAATGAAGAATATATTTTAAAATTAAAAGAATTTATTAAACCAATAAAAAATGTTCAAAAAATTGAATTATTACCTTATCATTTATTAGGAGTTAATAAATATGAAGAATTAAAAATCCCTTATCGTTTAAAAGGAATTAAGGCAATGGATAAAAAAAGATGTGAAGAATTATATAAATTATTAGTAGATGAATTAATAACAAATAAATAGACCAGTATCTGGTCTATTTATTTGTTAAACGATATAAATTAATTGATGGACGATTAAATAATCTAAGTTTTAAGGTAGAAGTTCCTGTTCCACTAGAAATATATAAATGAGTATTACCTAATTGATAATATGGTTCATAATATTTTTTGGCACCCAATGGTAAAATAACTGCACCCACAAAAGGTATTCTAACTTGTCCGTTATGAGAATGCCCTGCTAAGATGAGATTATAATCTTGATAATTAAATTTTTCAATATAATCGGGTTCATGCATAATCATAATTTTATATTTAGGAATCACTTTTTCTTCTTCATCTGTATTATCCTTTAATGATTCTAAATATTCATTAATTGGTATCATTCTTTCATTAAGTATATTATCATGAAGATTAGTTTGTAGTCCTGCTATCATAATTGGTTCATAGCTATTATAATAAACTAATTCAAAATTATCATTTAAGTTAATAAATTCACCATCTTCAATTATGTTTTCCCAATCATTATAAAAATCATCATGATTTCCTGCAATCGCATATTTATTAATACTAACCTTTATCTTTTTTAATCCATCACTTATTATTTTTTTTGTTTCTTCATCATAGTTTTTAATATCATCATCTAATAAATCACCAGTTAATACAACAATATCAGGTTTTATCATATTAATTTTATTAACCATTGCTTCAAATTCTTTTTTATTAATTGTTTGACCATAATGAATATCAGAAATATGAACAATTTTTAAACCATGAAAACTATCTGGTAAATGAGAATCAGTTATTTTATATTCTTTGACTATTAATCCCGTTGTTGCAACAAACCTAGCATACAACACTATTCCACTGATAATTATGGTAATAATTAAGAAGATAAATCCTATTTTTTTTAATCTTTGTTTTTTCATACTATCACCATAGTTTTAATTTTATCATAAAACTTGAAAAAAATCTTAGATTTTACCAAAGATTAACAATAAAAATTGAAGAGATACTAAAATACCATTATGCATGAAATGCAATCCCATTGTTACTAAAATATTATTGGTTTTTGCTAAAATATAAGCAAAAATAATACCTGGAGCACTATACGGAATAAGATATAATAATTCCGCAAGAGAATTAGTTGAATTTAGAACATGTAAACTACCAAAAACTAGACCTGACATTAAAATAAATAACCAATCAGTAGTAAACATATATCTAAATCCTTGTCTAAATACTAATTCTTCAACAATTGGTGCGAAAATAACAGTTGAAAAAAAGATATAAATTGGACTTTTATTAAAAACTTCGCGTATTGTTTTTTCATTGGTTGGTAAAGAATTTGGTAATACATGAGAAATTAATAAATTACTAATCATCATGATCGCAACACTAAAAATCCATAATTTTAAATATTTAGAAAAATATTTTTGATGATTAATTTTAATATCGTTTATATCTTTTTCTATTTTATCTCTAAATATATAAATAATAATGGCCATTAATATCATTTCATAACCAATCATATAAATAACTTTTAAATAAAGAGGCATAGAACTTGGATCAATATTAAAAAGAATTAAAGG
The DNA here is from genome assembly GCA_012520435.1 of Mollicutes bacterium. GTDB lineage: Bacteria > Bacillota_I > Bacilli_A > RF39 > UBA660 > JAAYOI01. The sequence goes on along the minus strand of JAAYOI010000053.1, from coordinate 10,301 downwards.
TGTTGCTTGATATCTAGAAGCAAGCATATAAATAAAAAAAACACATAGACCAATAATAAATTGTTTTAAAACATTTATCATTTTTTCTAGCATTATGTATCAACTCCATTCCTATTATATCAAAAAATATTAGTTTATAGTACAATATTTATAAAAATTAAAAAAAAGTGTTAAAAGTTCATAATTTGTGATATAATATTAGTGAATTCAAGAGTGGGGTATCCCACTCTTTAATATAAATGGAGGAAATTTATGAAAATTGAAGACAAAATTAGAAATTTAATTGAAAATGTTGTAGTTGCGAATGGTTATCGCATTGATGAAATTAAATATGAAAAAGAAGATAATATTTATTTTTTAAGAGTTATTATTGATAAAGATGGTATTATTGATGTTGATGATTGTGTTAAAGTAAGTAATCTTATCAATCCTATTCTTGATGAAGAAGATCCAATTGCTGAAAGTTATATTTTAGATGTATGTTCAAAAGGAAGGGAGTAAAAATGGCAAAAAAGAAATGTGAAAATAAAGTAGTAGAAAATAAAGGAATGGATAGTAAAGCTTTTAAAAATGCAGTTGATACCATTGTTAAAGAAAAAGGGATAAGTGAAAATATTATTTATGGAGCAATGGAACTTGCTTTAACTTCAGCTTATAAAAAAAATTATAATTCACTTTCTAATGTTCGAGTTGATATTAATCGTGAAACAGGAGAAATTAAAGTTTTTTCATATAAAACGGTAGTTGATCCTGAACAAGAAGTTGAAGTGGTAGTAGATGAAACTTTTGATGGTGAAGAAATAAAAGAAAAAGTAAAATTTCCATTTGATAGTCGTATTCATTTAACACTTGAAGAAGCAAGAAAAATTGATCCTAATATTAAATTAGGTGATACTATTGAACATGAAGTAACACCTAAAGATTTTGGAAGAGTTGCAACCTCAACGGCTAAGCAAGTTGTTATTCAAAAGATTAGAGAAGCAGAACGTAATGTTCTTGTTGAAGAATTTAAAGATCGTGAAGATGAAATGGTTGTTGGTTTAGTAGCTATGGAAGATGTACGCAATTATTATATTGATTTAGGACGTATTCATGGGGTTTTACCTAAATCAGAAATTATTCCTGGGGAAACTATTAAAATGGGTTCTAATATCAAAGTTTATATTTCTAAAGTAGAAATTACTACTAAAGGACCAATCATTCATTTAACACGTAATCATTATGGTTTTGTAAAAAGATTATTTGAATTAGAAATCCCTGAAATCAATGAAGGTATTATTTTAATTTATAGTGTTGCTCGTGAACCAGGCGTTCGTACTAAGATTGCCGTTTATTCGGAAAATTCTAATATTGATGCAGTTGGTTCATGTATTGGGGAAAAAGGAACACGTATAAATCGCATTATTAATGAATTGAATGGTGAAAAAATAGATGTCATTTTATATGATAAAGATCCAGCTAAATTTATTGAGAATGCCTTAAGTCCTGCCAAAGATTTAAAAGTGTTTATAACTGATGAAAAGAAACAAGAGGCTTTAGTCCTTGTTAATAATGATAATCTTTCATTAGTTATTGGTAAAAAAGGATTAAATGTGCGTTTGGCATCACGCCTAACTCACTATAAGATTGATGTTAAAACCTTTGAACAGGCTAGAGAAGAAGGAATAAATTTAGTTGAATAAGGGGTGATAAAATGAAAGTGCGTAAAATTCCAATGCGTACTTGTGTTGTTACAAAAGAAAAATTACCTAAGAAAGAATTAATTCGGATTGTTAGAACACCTACTGGAGAAATTGTTGTTGATCCAACTGGTAGGTTAAATGGTAAAGGAGTATATTTAAAAATTGATGACGAAGTTTTTGAAAAAGCCTCTAAAAATAAGATACTAGATAAACATCTTGAAGTATCTGTTCCGGATTCTATTTATGATGAATTAAAGAATTTACTTAAATAGAATCAAAAAATTAGAAGAAAGAGGTGATATTTATGATGTCTGTATTACAATATGCAGATGATATAAATAGAACTGTTGATGAAGTTTTGAAAAAATGTCAAGAATTAGGGATTGCTGTATCTAATAGTGAAGATATATTAGATGAAGAAGCAATTATTGAATTAGATAATGCTTTTAACAATGAAATAGATGAAGATGAACATCTTGATCATATTGTTGAAAGTATTATGGAAACTGAACAAATAAAAATTGATGATAGTGTTAAAAAAGAAAAGTTGAAAAAGAAAAGCAATATATCTAATACTTCAAATAAAAAGAAAGAATTTGCAATTAAGAAAAAGGCAATGTATAAAAATAAAGAAAAATTACAAACTAATTTTCCTATTAATAATGATCAAGTTATTTTATATAAAGAAGGAATGAGTATAAAACAACTAGCTGATGCTTTAAATGTTCAAGGTGCCGAATTAATTAAAAAATTATTTTTGATTGGAGTTATTGCTAATATTAATAATAGTATTAGTTTTGAGAATGCCGAATTATTAGTTCTTGATTATGATAAAGAATTAAAAAGAGAAGAAACAGCTGATGTAACTAATTTTGAAGAATTTGAAATTGTTGATAATCCAAATGATCTAGTTGAAAGACCACCAGTTGTAACTATTATGGGCCATGTTGACCATGGAAAAACAACCCTTCTTGATACAATCAGAAAAACTAATGTTGCAAGTTGTGAAGCTGGCGGTATTACGCAAGCAATTACTGCTTATCAAGTTATTTTTAAAGATAAAAAAATAACTTTTATAGATACACCAGGACATGCAGCTTTTACGGAAATGCGTGCTCGTGGGGCAAGTGTTACAGATATTGTTGTTATTATTGTGGCTGCTGATGATGGTGTTATGCCACAAACGAAAGAAGCTATTGATCATGCTAAAGCTGCTAATGTTCCAATTATTGTGGCTATTAATAAAATAGATAAGCCGTCTGCTGATTCAGAACGTGTTATGACAGAACTTACGGAATACGGTTTAGTACCTGATACATGGGGTGGAGATACATTATACAATAAAATTTCTGCTCTTAAAGGTGATGGTATTGATGAACTTCTTGAAAACATTTTGTTAGTAGCCGAAATGCAAGGATATAAAGCTAATCCAAAACGTTATGCGATTGGAACAGTTATTGAATCATGTTTAGATAAATATGTTGGACCAGTTGTAACTTTATTAATTCAAAATGGAACTTTACGTTTAGGAGATCCAATTGTAGTTGGTGCAAGTTATGGTAAAGTTCGAACTTTGAAAAATGATTGTGGTGTTGAAATAACTGAAGCTTTACCATCACAACCAGTAGAAGTAACAGGTCTTGATGATGTACCTTCTGCAGGTGATAAATTCATGGCTTTTGAAACCGAAAAACAAGCACGTATGATTGCTGAACAACGTAAAATAAATTTAAAAATGAAAGAAAACATGCCAAAAGAAGCTATGAGTTTAGATGATTTGTTTTCAAAAATTCAAGAAGGGATTAAAGAAGTTAATGTTATTATTAAAGCTGATGTTGATGGAAGTTGTGAAGCTGTAAAAAATTCTTTAGAAAAAATTAATGTTGAAAGTGTTAAAGTTAATGTCATTAGATGTGGTGTTGGCGCGATTACAGAAAGCGATGTTGTTTTAGGCAAAGCTTCTAATGCTATTATTATTGGATTTAATGTACGACCTAGTAATGATGTTAAGAATTATGCTAAAGAAAATGGTGTAGAAATAAGATTATATGATATCATTTATAAAGCTGTTGAAGAAATGGAAGCAGCTATGAAAGGTATGTTGGATCCAACTTATGAAGAAAAAGTTTTAGGAACTGCTGAAATACGTCAATTGTTTAAATTTTCAAAAGTTGGAACAATTGCTGGATGTTATGTAACAGATAATATTATTAAAGCAAATGCTAAGGCACGTCTTATTCGTGATGGTATTGTTATTTATGATGGTAAAATTAATTCTCTTCAAAGATTAAAAGATCCAGTTAAAGAAGTTAAAAAGGGTCTTGAATGTGGAATTACCATTGAAAATTATAATGATTTAAAAGTTGGCGACCTTATTGAAGCATATGAAATGGTAGAAATTAAAAACTAGAGGTGGCTATATATGAGTAAAAAAATAGAACGCATCGCAAGTATTTTGCAGAAAGAAATAAGTTATATCTTAGCTAATGAAATCAAAGATAAAAATATTGAATTTGTTACTGTTACTGCTGTTAAAGTAACTAATGATTTAAGTTATGCAAAGGTTTATGTAACTATTTTAAATCAAGATAAAAAAGAACAAATAATGAAAGCACTAAAAAAAGCTAGTGGCTTTATTCGTACTGAATTAGCCGATAAACTAGAAATTAGACATATACCAGAACTTAATTTTGTTTATGATGAATCAATTGAATATGGTAATCGCATTGAAAATATCATTGACAACTTACATAATCAAGAAAATTGACATTAGTATTTATATATGATATATTTTAGAAAGAATGGTGATGCTTTATGAGGATTAACCATATTAATAATAATTATTTTTATCAAAATAGAAATTTACTTAAAGTTTATCCTATTCATAAAATAGATAAACAAACAACTACTATAAAAAGAGAACATCAAGAAATAAAAAAAGAATTTGAAAGAATCTTTGAACAAGAACAAAAAAAGAGAAAATAATTTGATGCTGATAAATGAAAGTAGTTAATTAATGGGTAATCAGAAAGTTAATGGCGATGCGAATTAACCAAAGTTAATTAACGAATTACATATTTTGAATCAAATCCGGTCATGCGGTTATCCAAATAAGAGCATAATAAATCATTATGAAATAAGGTGGTACCACGGGGAATCTCGTCCTTATGTCATAATGATTTTTTTGAGGTGATATGATGATAAAAAGAATTATATTTGATTTAGATAATACTTTAATACCTTGGGAAGAAGAATATTGGGATTCATTAAAAGGAGCTTTTAAAAGAATAAATTATTCTTTTAATGATGAAATGATTAATAAATTATCGCAAGCAGTTGGTGAATATGAAAAGTATTATCCTATTTATAAAAAAGAAGATTTATTGGCCTTTATGGAGAAATATGCTAATATTGATTTGCCTGATATTTTTCTAGATTATTGGTTAGAGGAATTAGGATATTGTGCTAAAACCTCACAAGAAATAATTGACACTTTAGAATATTTATATCAAAAATATGATTTAGTAGTATTAACTAATTGGTTTACTTCATCACAAACTGAAAGATTAATAACAGCCAATATTTTAAAGTATTTTAGTAAAGTATATGGGGCTGATGAATTTTTAATAAAACCTTATCCTGAAAGTTATCTAATGGCTGCTAATGGATATCAATTATCAGAATGTTTAATGATTGGTGATAACTTAAATAATGATGTTAAAGGAGCATTACAATTAGGTATGAAGGCTATTTATTTTGATTTGGAAAATAAGTATCATGGAAATGAATATCAAACTATTAAGAAATTTAGTGATTTGAAAAAAATATTATGATGGAAGGTGATAGGATGAAATTATTTGATGAATTAAAATGGCGTGGATTAGTAGATAACATTACTAGTCCTGAATTAGAAGAAAAATTAAATAAAGGTGGTATGACTTTTTATATAGGAACAGATCCCACTGGTCCTAGTCTTCATATTGGTCATTTATCATCATTATTAGTAGCTAAAAGATTAAAGAATGGTGGTCATCATCCTATTATTTTAGTTGGTGGGGCAACTGGACTTATTGGTGATCCTAAACCAAATTCTGAAAGACCATTAATTAGTAAAGAAGAATTAAATTATAATTATAAAAAATTAAGAAAACAGATTGAAAAGTTATTTGGTTTTGAGATTGTTAATAATTATGATTGGTCAAAAAAGATTAATTTTATTGATTATTTAAGAGATTATGGTAAATATTTTAATATTAATTATATGTTAGATAAGGAAACAGTTAAAAGTCGTTTAGATATAGGTATTACTTATACTGAATTTTCATATATGATTATGCAAGCAATAGATTTTTTATATTTATATGAAACGCGTAATTGTACTTTACAAATTGGTGGTCAAGATCAATGGGGTAATATTACATCAGGTATAGAGTTAATTAGGAAAAAAACAGGAGATACCTGTTATTGTCTTACGATGCCATTAATTACTAAAGCTGATGGTTCTAAATTTGGAAAAACCGAAGATGGAACTATTTGGTTAGATAAAGAAATGACATCACCTTATGAATTGTATCAATTTTTAATAAATGCTGAAGATGAGAAAGTTATTGAATATTTAAAAAAATTAACATTCTTATCAAAAGAAGAAATTAATGCTTTTGAAGAAAGTGTAAAAAAAGAACCACATTTACGTTTAGCACAAAAAAGATTAGCAGAAGAAGTAGTTACTTTTTTACATGGTAAAAAAGAATATGAAAAAACTTTAAAAATAAGCGAATCGTTATTTAATGGTAATCTTAAAAAATTAAAGTTAAAAGATATTATGATTGGATTTAAAGATGTTCCAACTTTCGAAATAAAAGACGATATAAAACTAATTGATTTATTAGTTAATAATAATATTTGCACAAGTAGAAGAGAAGCAAGAGAATTATTACAGTCAGGCTCAATATTAATCAATGATGAAAAAGTAACTGATGAAAATATGTTTATTACTAAAAGTTTAGCGATTGAAGAAAAAGTTATTGTTATTAGACGTGGTAAGAAAAAATATTATCTTGGTATCTTTGCATAATAAAACCCTAGATTAAAATCTAGGGTTTTTATTATCTACTATAGAATTCAACAATTAATGATTCATCGATCTCATTATTTAATTCACTGCGTTCAGGATATCTTACAAAAGTACCAGCCAATTTTGTTTCATCATATGTTACATATTCTACTCGATGATTTATTGCTTCTAATGCTGCTTTGATTGCTGGATGATTTTTTGAAGATTCTTTAACAGCTATAATATCGCCAGGTTTTACACGATATGAAGGAATATCAACTTTTTTACCATTAACCGTAATATGTCCATGGTTAACAAGTTGTCTTGCGGCTTTTCTTGTTGTTGCAAAACCTAAACGATAAACAATATTATCTAGACGGCTTTCAAGTAATTTTAAGAAATCTTCACCAAGAACGCCTTTCATTTTTCTAGCTTCTTCAAAAGTTTTACGAAGTTGTTTTTCGCTCAAACCATACATAAATCTAACTTTTTGTTTTTCTCGTAATTGAGTACCATAGTTAGATAACTTTTTAGTGTTCTTACCATGTTGTCCTGGAGCATATGGTTTTTTTACTAATTCTTGACCAGTTTCTAAAATTGAAAAACCTAAACGTCTAGATTTTTTATATATTGGTCCAGTATATTTTGACATCACTACCCTCCTTCGATATTTATTGCCAAACATCGAGGTTATCTCGCCAAACTATAGGGTGTTTATTTTAATACTTTCACTTTTGCAGCCAAAAGTTACTAGTAACCCATAAAGGAAAAAACACGTTATAATTTTCGAAATAACGCTGCAAGATGCATGTGCAGTTATAATTATATTATGTTTTTTATTTATAGTCAATACTAAATATTAATAATAAATTTATCTTTCTTCTTTTTGAACTTTAGTTACAAAGGTAATAAAGATAGTTGTAATAAAAATAAAGACATATATTTTTCATTCTTAAATAAAATAAATCTTTATCATTAAAATTTAAAACATTTATTCCATATAAATCATATTTACCACTATCAAAAGTATCGATTAATCCTAAAATATTAATTAAAGTGGACTTTTCACTACCACTATGTCCCATAATCACACAAAATTTAGGACTGTAAAAATCAATACTGATATTTGATAAAGCTTTAATAACATTGTTTATTAAATATTGTCAATTAATGGTTAAAATTCTTAATAAAAAGATAAATTCATAAAATAAATGAAAAGGGTGCAAAAAAAGTCGAAAATATGATAAAATTATGATAGTGAGGTGTTACATGTGGATGGAATGAAATTGATAATGATAACACTATTTATTGTCGCAACAATTCTTATTGTTGTGGTTTTGAATATAATTCAAAGTTATAAAAATAAAAAATTAAAGCAAATAATTGAAAAATTAGAAGTAGAAAAAAATAAAATAGATAGTACACCTATTGCTCCTGAACTTTCGAAAATAGAATCTTTTTTAAAAAACGAAAAATTGGAAGTAATGTATAATAATTGGAAAGAAAGATTAGATAATATTAAAAATGTTCAAATTCCTAAATTAACTGATATGCTTATTGAAACTGATTATTCATTAAATCAAATGAATTATCGAGCAACTTTGTTTAAACTTGCAAAACTAGAAATGGAAATGTATAAGGTTAAAGAAAATGCAGAGTTTTTATTAGAAGAAATTAAAGAAATTACTACTAGTGAAGAAAAAAATAGGGCTATAATTACTAATTTAAAAGCTAAATATCGTGAATTATTTCAAAAGTTTAATGATACTAAAAATGAATATGGGGAAATTGAAAAATCAATTGTCTTACAATTTGAAAATATTGCTAAGCGTTTTGAAGAATTTGAAACATTCATGGAAAATAATGAATATTCAGAAGTAACTCAAATTATCAAAGCGATTGATACCATGTTAAAGCATATGGAAATTGTAATTGGAGAAGTACCAGTTATTGTTTTAACAGCAACCTCAATTTTACCTAAGAAGATTAAAGAAGTTGAAGAAACATATAAGCAATTAACTGAAAGTGGTTATCCGCTTGATTATTTAAATGTAGAATACAATATATCTGAAGCTAATAAAAAAATTAATGACGTTATGGACCGTCTAAAAGTTTTAAACTTAGAAGATAGTTTATTTGAATTAAAAGTTTTAATTGATTATTTTGATTCATTATTTAATGATTTTGAAAAAGAAAAATTAAGTCGCAATTTGTATGAAGAAGCTAATACTAACTTTAAAAATAGATTAGATAAGATGAATAATTTATTAGAAGAAATATTTACGCAATTAGAAGATATCAAGAAAGTATATAATTTATCACCTAAAGATATTGAATTATTGAATGAAGTATATGCAAGTTTAAAAGAATTAAATAATGATTATCAAGTATTAATTAGTCATACTGGTAATAATACTTTTCCTTATTCTAAATTAACTAAGGAAATGGAAAATTTAGTATTAAGATTAAGTACCATTGAAGATCATTTAGATAATTCTTTAGATGCGATTGGTAGTATGAAAGAAGATGAGGTTAGAGCTCGTCAACAATTAGATGAAGTAAGATTTATTTTAAAAGATTCTAAAAGCAAATTACGTGATTATAATTTACCAGTTATTCCTAAATTATATTATATTGAATTAAATGAAGCAAGTGCTGCTATTAAAGAAATTGTTAAAGAATTAAATAAAAAGCCAATTACGATTAGTGTTTTAAATACGAGAGTTGATACAGCGCGTGATTTAGTATTAAAATTGTATAATACTACTAAAGAAATGTTAAAAACGGCTATGTTTGCGGAAATGGCGATTGTTTATGGTAATCGTTATCGTAGTAATATTGAAGAATTAGATAAAAATTTAACTTATTCAGAAATACTATTCTATAAAGGTGAATATCAAAAGTCATTGGAATTAACTATTAATGCTTTAAATCGAGTAGAACCAGGAATATATGATAAATTATTAAACCTTTATAGTACAGAAAAACAATAAAATAAAAAAGTAATTTTAAATATTACTTTTTTTGTTATAATAATAAAGAGCAAAGAGGGATAGAATGAAGCAATTGATATTAATAAAATATGGTGAATTAACAACTAAAAAAGGTAATCGTAATCTTTTTATTAATGTTTTAAAAAATAATATTAAAAAAATTTTAAAAGATTATGAAATAAGTATTAGAAAAGATTATTCTAGAATGTATCTAGAAGTAGATGAAATATACCTTGATGATATTACTAAAAAATTACAAAAAGTATTTGGAATTCACGGTATAGTAATATGTTATCGCGTTAATAATAATGTTGAAGAAATAAAAAATAAAGCTTTAAATTTACTTAATAATTCTTTATATCGTACTTTTAAAGTTCAAACTAAAAGAGCTGATAAAACCTTTCCAATAAGAAGTATGGAGTTTAATAATATTATTGGTGGCTTTATTTTAAAAAATACTAATTTCAAAGTTGATGTTCATCAGCCTGATGTTATTTTAAATATTGAAATAAGACCAGAAGGAACATTTCTTTATACTAATGAAATAAAAGGATTAGGAGGTTATCCAGTAGG
>JAAYOI010000052.1 GCA_012520435.1 Mollicutes bacterium | reverse complement strand
TATATATCTAGAGAAATCAAACATATGTCACACTTTTATCAGTATAAAAAAAAGAAAAAGAATCATATGATTCTTTTTACATTTTTTCTTTTAATTTAGCTTGTGCCACAGCAAGATTAGGTGGTCGAATAACAACCCAAATAACTTTTATATTATTATTATACCATAAAAAACATTCAAATATGAATACCTAATTTTTACACATAAAAATAACGTATAATAAGTATTTTAGATATATATATTAGATTTTTTAACAATTATAATTTAAAGAAGTATTGCAAAAAGTATAATAAGAGTTAAAACAATATTTATTATTAAAAGTGATACGTTTAATTTTTTTAAACTATTAAACTTTACATTTAATTTATTTAATTCATCTTTTGTAGCTTTATTGATTAATTTAAAATTATCTAATATCTCTTTATTTCCTTCAATTATTTTTGAAGATAATTCCTTATCTATCTTTTCAAAATTTTCGTTTATTTCTTTCTCCATTTTTTCAGTATTGTCTAAATTTTTTTGAAATAATGAATTTGATGTATCTAATTTGTCTTTTAAATTATCAATATCATTCATGTTTTTTTTCAATTTTTCTATGTTTTTTTCTAATTCCTCAATATTATTCATATAAATCTTCCATCCTTTCACAAATTCTTTTACTTAAAAATCCATAATATATTTCATCTTTTTTATTATATTTAAATATCTTATCTATAATTGTTTCCATTTTTATATATTTACTTAAAATATTAATCACTATTAATTTACTCTTTAAATCTTTAATAAAACTATATAACAAAATTGAATAATCAATAAATTCATCATATTCGTTTTGATTTATATTAGACGTTATTCTTTTAAATCGTGATTCATTAATGTTATCTGTATAAATACACTTATATGTAAATATATACAAGTCAGCAAGCACATCATAGTTTGATTCTAAATATTTTTCCATTTGCATTAATTTTTCATTGTCATTTTTTTCCTCGACATTATGAAGTAATATAATATATTTATTTTGATTGTTTTGCTTAAGTGTGTCTATCTCATTTGGTGTATTATTTTCTTCCCTTACTTTTTCTTGATCATTAACATATTTAATATTTTGAAGTGATTTTACTTTATTAATGTAATTCATAACATCTTCATCTATATCAGTAGATGTTAATGAAAAATATTGAAATAATTCATTAGAAATATCATTGTTAGTAATCTTGCTTTTTCTACAATAATCTACAAAATCGTACATATTTACAAGTTGCTCTCTATGGTACATTAAGAATTGCTCAAAATACCATGTTTGCAATTCATAAATTATATTTTCTATGTTATCACTTTCTTCAATATTATATATGGTTTCTTTGGAGTTTCCAAAAATCAAAATATAATCTATGCTTTTTTTCTTTATCGTTGATAAAGAAAGATCATCTGAAATTTCAATATCATAAGTTATGTATTCTACATCTGAAGATACGACATACCAATTATAAATAAGTCCCATTTTAACTAGAAAGAATAAACAAGTCTCTATATTTATCCTACTATTATCTTTTATAAGTTTAAATTTTAAAAGTCCGTGAGACTTTTTCTTTTGTTCTATTATATTTATCTCATTATAAATATCTTTAATTTTTGTTGCCATCGAACTATAATGCGATAAATGCCCTAGTATTTGTTTGAAAGAATAAGCCAAATCACTATTATTGTTATTAATGATATTTAAAATATCATCAATAGATGTATTTAAATCTAAAAGTTTTAGTTCTTCATTAGTTAATTTTTCCTTATCCTTATAAGTGATATACGAGTATGATGTATTCAACAATCTTCCAGCTCTACCAATTTCTTGAACATATTTAGATTTAGAAATTGGGATACCATAATGGCATATTTTATCAATCGCGGGAATATTTATACCTATTCCCATATCAGATTGTGAAATTAATATAGATCTTCTACCATTAATAAATCCACTATATGAATTTTCATCTTCTTCAGAAAATACATCAACATTAAATTTTAAATCATCTGCAAGGTTATTTTTTAACATCGCTGATATTTCTGAATTTTTTGTAAAAATAAGCATCTTTTCATCATTACTATATTCTAAACTTTTTGCTATTTGATTAACTTGTTTAACCGCTTCGTCATCATTCATAACATTATAAAATGAAAAATATATCTTCTTATTATTTAACTCTATAGGCGTATGTATATCATTAAAATCTACATTTAATTGCATTGATATATCTTTTATAACACGATAATTAGCTGTAGCAGTAAATCCTATATATTTGGAATTATCTAAAAATGTTTTTAAGTTAAAAGACATCATTAAATAGTCTGCTCTAAAATCATGACTCCAATTACTTATCGTATGGATTTCGTCAAGTACTATATTGGAAATTTTTATATCAATATTATGTGATATTAAACTTAATATTGATTTTTTATTTTGTAAAACTTTAGGTGTAAGATATATAAAATTATGATTTATATTAATTTTATCGTTATCATAACCAAAATAACTAATACAATCATCTATATTATGATATTTTTTCAAATTACGTATTTGATCTTTTATTAAAATCTCGGTTGGTTCTACAACTATAGTTGGAGATGGTTGCATTAAAGAAATAAAATAAAAGATTAATGATTTTCCACTGCCAGTGGGCATTATTATTATTTTACTTATATCATTATTTAATATTTTACAAATTGCTTCATACTGTCCCTCTCTAAAAGAGTTTATATTTAATAATACATCTAATAGATATTCAAGAGTTTCTTTGTCTTTATTTTCATCTATGTTATATATAATATTTTGCGAATACCATATTAATTTATCGTTCGATTCAGATTGGGAATCTATTATATTAATATCGCCAGAATTATTAAAAGAAATGCTTATACCTTTTTTATCTATAATTATTTTTAATTTTTCGATTTTTTGTTTCATAAGGTTTGCTATCATATCAAACAATTTATTTATATGATAAATAGCACATTCTATTTCCAAATTGAATTCTTCTTTTGAATAAATTAGAACTTCTCCATTATTACAATAATTGTTTTTTATTAATAAAAGAATTGCCATCTCATATCTATAAGTTTTATTATAATTTACTTTCAACCCTTTATTTTTTTCAAACTCTTCTACTATTATATCCTTATGTATGATATTACTTCTTTGCATTAAATTAAAAACAACAGCATAAACACTTTTATATTCATAGGTACAAACATCATTTTTTATTCCCAATACTTCAAACCCATAATCCTGTTCACTTGTCCCGACATTAATTATATTTTTATTTTTGGTGTTCGTTTCATCATTTGTATACTCTATATAGTTATTATTTGTTTCGAATTGGTATGACGAAGTGACAACACCATTATTATCAAAAATATCTTCATCTATCAAAAATAAATTCTTATATTTTTCATTATCATCATATAATAAGTTAATTAAAATATTAAGATATTTAATAGTTTTTTTAATTATTCTCTCATCATACAACACTACTTGAGAATCAAAATGTTTAATTCCTTTATTGGCACGAATGTTAATATCATTAAATACTTCTAGAATTTTTTCTTTTTGTTCACAACTAGAAGGAATATATTCATCTAATAATTGCCAAGTTGTTATTGTTTTTAAATCATTATCTTCATATTTATAATATAATTGAACATATTGCTTGATTGCATATTCATATAAAGTTTGAATTTTTATGTATGCGTCTATGTTCTTTTCATAAATATATTTTAACATTTGTTTTTTTATTGCTAATATTTTTTCATCCATAAATTCCCACCATTCACACACATGTATATTATGCAATATACATAATTACTTATCTATCTTATACAAAATTACTTTTTAAAATAATGATTCTTGCTCATATGATTCTTTTTCGTGTATTATATATATTTGATTTTTAGCCATATTAATAATCTTTAAAATTCCTTCAAAGTTGTTTTCAAAAACATTGGAAATTAATTTGTTTTTATTTTCACTATGTTGAGTTACATATTTATTAGAACTTTGAGCAATCTTTACAGCATTCATTGTTCCACTTTTCTCATCAGCTTTAATGACAATAACTGCATCACTAATCGCAGCTTGTATTCTATCTCTTTTAACAAATGTATATTTAGTAGCAGCAACATTAAAAGAATACTCAGAAACTATTAAACCACCATTGTTTAATATTTTATCAGCTATGTTTTTATTGGTGCTAGGAACAATATTATTTAATCCTGAAGGTAATACTGCAATTGTTTTTCCTACTTCGTTATATGAACCAATATGTGCATTTGCGTCTATACCTATAGCCAATCCACTAACAATGGTTATACCTTGAATAGATATTTTTTTTGCTACTTCTCTTGTAAGTAATTCGTCTTCGCTACTCGTTTTTCTGCTCCCAATTATAGCAATAGAAGTATTATTTATTAAAGAAATATTACCTTTGTAATATAAATAAAGTATAGGATCTTTTATCAATAATAATTTTGTTGGATAATTATCATTTAATACACTAATTATATTTATTCCATTTTTTCTATTATTAATTATTTCGTTTTCAGCTTCATATACGTAATTATTAAATGATTTTAAATCATCAGAGTTAATTAAATCAGTTAAATTATTTAAGATATCGTTTATATTTTTATTATATTTTAAAATATAATTTAAAATCTTTACGTTGCCTATTCCCTTGCATTTCAAAAGTGCAATAACATATTTATCCATACTTCATCTCCTAACTACTCTTACTAAAAGCAAAGCATATAACACTACTTGCCCCTGCATTTAACAAAATTTTCTTGCATGCTCTTAATGATGAACCGCTAGTGGTAATGTCATCTATTAAAATTATTTTTTTCCCTTTCACATCACCATTTATTTTTATACTATCCATGTGAGTTTCTTCAAATCTTTTGCTTTGCGTTTTTTGTGCTGGTATTGGTTTATTTCTAATTAGAAATTGACTTCCATCAATATAAGTACTATTATCACATATTTCATTAATCATTAATGCCAAAGGACCATTATTTAATACACTTGCTGTATGTGCTGGAACACAACAAACAATATTATAATCTACTAAATTGTATTTTTTTAAGAATTTATAAAAAAATATGTTTCTAAAAAAATTATAATCTTCAATATATCCATCTTGACTATAACAATCAGCAACTGGATATTTTTTTAAACCATTAATAATTCTATTTGATATTGTTCCATTTACTTTATGCTCAGCTGATTTATAATAAAATTGAAAATAAATATTTTCTGGTGTTAAATGGTTTTCATATTTTATATTTTTAAATGTATCATTTCCGTTATAATGATATTTAAAATATATTTCTTCATTTACATCTTCAAAATATAAAGTTATATTTTTTTCTAATATTAAAATATCAACACTGTTTGTACTATTTCCGATTTTTGTTTTATATGAAAAAACACTATTTTCTTCATTATCGATAATATATTTGAATAAATCTGTTTTTAAAGAATTATCATCTACATTAATTGTTCCTTCATATATTTCATTTTCATCTAAATACTTTATTTTAAAACTACCTCTTGATTTTAAATAATCAATTGTTTTCATAATATCACCAACTATAATCATTATATCATAAAAAACTAAGATGAAATTACTGAATTAGTCAGTACTCCATCTTAGTTTTAATGTATTACTTCTTTTATATATCACATAAACACTAAAAAAAGACTAAGATATGCGACATACATTTTCTATCTTAGTCTGTCATTTATAAGTTAATAGGATACTACAGCAAGTGGTGCAAAACTTTTGCAATTTATTGCAATCAAAAAAGCCGGTAAATACAGGCTTTTCGGTTCTATAATAAATAGTGTTGGTGGAAAAAATCAACACTATTTTATGTTTAATATAAAAGAGACACAAACCAAAGACTTTTGATACAATGTAATTATCTTGAAAACATTGAAAGGAATGGTT
>JAAYOI010000051.1 GCA_012520435.1 Mollicutes bacterium | reverse complement strand
ACCATTCTCCATTTTCATCTCCATTTGATTTTGGTGTATTTTTATCTTCAAAAATTATTTTTATCTGTTCTTCTTCAATTTCTTCTGAATCAACATTAAATAATTTATATTTATACCTTGGTATCCATACTAAATAAGCAAGTACATCATTTTCTACAATTGGTGTTCCTGGTGGTTTTAATTTATATTCATTTCTTTTTTCACTTGTTACCAATACTACATTTGCCCATTCAAAATTTTCATAATCATACCATTTTTCATTAATATCAGCTTTTACCCATTTATCTTCATCCCATACAATTGGTATCATACCATCTGACAATTCTGGTTCAGATGGCATATTATGTATTCGACATTTACTTAATTCTTTTTCAGTAATAATTATTTTATCGTCATTATAACCTTTTTCAGCACAATACTTTCCATCATGAATAGCAAGAACTACCTTACCATTCTTATCAATTCTCACTTTCCCATTTTTAGGGTTTTTACCATCAAAATACAATTTTTTTCCTTCAACACTTGCACTCATAACACCATTTTCAAAAGTAAATTCAAGTCCAGTAAAGGAACTTTTCATTTCCGTATTTATAAATTCTAATTCGGCCACCTTTTTAATATTATAAGCAGCATTAATAAAAGCATCTTTTTTACTTTTTTCAATTGATTTAATAACCGTTGGAATGACAATTAATGAAAGCACAGAAATAATAATTATGACAGCTAAAATTTCAACTAAAGTAAAGCCTTTTCGCATTACTACCACCTCTATGATATATAAACATTTTATCATAAATTAGAAAAGTCTACAACTATGTTAAAGTTAAAAAAAGATGATAAAATCATCTTTTTCCTTTTTCGATTTGTTCTTTTAATTTTTGTTCATATAAATCTTTTAATATATAGATATCTTTACTACTCATAAATATTAATACTGAATCTTTATGTTTTAATAATTTATCTACTAAATCTAAAGACATATATTCACCATTATCTAACTTATCTAAAATAACATCACAAGTTACATCATCATAACCTTCTTCAGGACGATCTACACCAATATCCATAACATAAGCTTTATCAGCTAAATTTAAGGCTTCCGCAAAGTCATCGGCAAACTCTTTAGTTCGTGATAAAGTATGTGTTTTTAAAATGGCAACTATTTCTTTATTAGGATATTTTTGACGAGCAGCTTTAATTGTAACTTTTACTTCGGTTGGATGATGAGCATAATCATCAATCGTAACAATATCACCTATAATATTTTCCTTAAATCTTCTTTTAGCACCCTTAAATGTTTTTAAATATTTAGATACTTCTTTTGCTTCTAAACGTTCATAATAACAAACACCAATAACTGCTAAAGCATTTAAAAGCATATGTTTACCATAAAGAGGTAAATCAAAATGGCCATAATAATTACCTTCAACAAAAACATCAAATTCTGTACCTTCATCATGATATTCAACATCTTTAGCAATAATATCATTATCCTCATCTAAACCATAAAAGAAGATTGGTTTAGTGACTTCTAAGGAACGTGTATATGAATCATCACCACAAGCAATAACCATTTTTTCAGTTTTATTTGCATATTCTTGAAAAGCATCAACAACATCAGTAATATCTTTATAATAATCAATATGATCTAATTCTATATTAGTAATAATCGCATAATAAGGTGTGTATTCTAAAAAATGACGTTTATATTCACAAGCTTCTAAAGCAAAATAATCGTTTTCTTTAGAAGCTTTTCCCGTTCCATCGCCAATTAAATAATTGCACCCTTTAATATTATCTAAGACATGCGCCATCATTGCTGTTGTTGTAGTTTTACCATGACAACCAGCAATCGTAATCGTTTTAAACATTTTGGTTAAACGACCAAGCATATCTTGATAACTATATATTTTTAAATTCAATTCTTTAGCCCTTACTACTTCAGGATGATTATCAGGAAAAGCATTTCCCTGAACAATGACCATTTCTTCTTTAATATTATCAGGTGAAAAAGGTAGAATTGGAATACCTTTCGCAATTAAAGCATCTTCAGTGAAGAAATGATCTGATTTATCACTGCCTTGTACTTCATACCCCAAATCATGCATAATTTGGGCAAGTGCACTCATCCCTGTGCCCTTAATACCTATAAAGTGATACATAATTCATCCTCCTATATTTATTATACATTTTTTACTTTAAAAAGTTAATAACAATTGGGCCTAAAATCATAATTAAAATAAGGGGTACTACAAAAAGAACAGATACAATACTAACTTTATTAGGTATTTTATTAATT
The DNA here is from genome assembly GCA_012520435.1 of Mollicutes bacterium. Taxonomy (GTDB): domain Bacteria; phylum Bacillota_I; class Bacilli_A; order RF39; family UBA660; genus JAAYOI01. Next base: position 21,771 of record JAAYOI010000051.1, on the reverse strand, counting down.
TGTTCTTTAATACTTAATACTTGTTTATCACGAAGAAAATCAATTTGATTATACATTGTTTCTATTATACTATTACCAAAAAGATTAGTTTGCGTAATATTTAAAATAATATTATTGATAGTTTCTGAAGGAATACGTTTCTTTAAATCTTCTAATGCTTCAATTAATGATTTACCAAACTTTAATTCAAATAAAGCTTTTTTAAATTCATTAGATAATTCCGAATCAACATTAAAACATGTTACTTCTAATGAATTTTCAAGATTACGACCAGACTCTAAAGTAAGTGTTAAAATTTCAAAAAAGTATAAAGCTTCATGATCAAGTTTTTTAATTCTTTTTCTAAGTGGTGCTTCAATTTTTACATAATAATATAAATAATAATATGCGATGGCAATAAAAGGAGCAAAAATATATCCTAAATCGATTATATATAAAACAATTAAGAAAAGCATTAAGGTTGTGATGAAGCGTGTATATATAAAACGAACCGCATCAAACTTAACATTGCTTCCAAGCATATTAATTTTTTGCTCTAATTTCTCTATATCATGATTACGATATATTCGATAAAGTATGGAATTTTTTTGTTTCATTCTATCACATCCTTATTCGCATTATTCTACGTACAACAATTACATAACTTATATAAATAATAAGCATAATACCTATTAAGATAAAGCCAATTTCGGTTGTAACCAATGGTTTAAAGAAACTTGGATTAACAAAGCCAACAAATAAGATAAAAGCAATTGGCATTAAAGTTAAAACATAAACAATGATTTTAGAACTACTAGTTAATGATTGCAATTCTAATTTTAATTTCTTTTTATCAAATAAAGTTTTTTCAATTGATGAGAATACTTTAATAATATTACCACCTGTTCTATTTAAAATAGTTAAGGAAGCTGTTAAATAAGCAACTTCTTCTAATTTTATCCGTTCAGAAAATCTTTTAAAAACAACATCAATAGATAAACCAAAAGACATTTCTAAATACATTTTTTTAAATTCTTCGGCAATTGGTCCTTCTAATTCTTTACTAACTAGTTCAATTGCTTGTAGAATACTACGACCTGATTTAAAAGCATTATTCATAATAATAATAGCTTGTAATAAATCATTTTCCACTTTTTTACGATAAAGACTATATTTATATTTATAAATCACATCTAGTATAAAAAAGCCTACCAATAATGGAATAATTAATTCATAAGAAGTTAATAATTCAGATTGAAGAGCTTTAGAAAAAATCGCAATTATTAAAAAGATAAAAGCAATAATTATTTTATTACTAATAAACTCTATTCCACTAGTACAAATACTACCAACGGTATTAACATATTTTTCATAATGTAAATTATATTTTTTTAAGATAGTAGATTTTCCTAAAAACTTACTTAATTTATTAATAACTTTTTTATATCTTTTAATAATATTTTCTAATAATGAAATATAATTATCTTTAAGTGGTTTAACACTATATTTACTAAGTCTTTTTTCTAACTTGACACTACGACGGTAGAAAAGTATCATTCCTAAAATACCTAGAAAAATAATAAAAATTCCTATTTGTAAAATTAAAATACTCATTGAATTATCTTTTATCATATTAATTTCAACGGTAGATGTTCTAATATTACCAGCTTCATCTACAACTCTATAAGTTAATTTTTTAAGACCAGTAGTTGTAAAATCTAATTCATCATAATTAGTAGTTATTTTATCAGTTAAATCACCTAATTGATTATCATATGCCTTTATTCCTTCCATAATATCAAAAGATGTACCAATAGGTATTTCTAGATAATAATTATCTAATTCAATAATTGGTTTTTCTTTATCCATATTGTAAATACCACTACTAATAATATTGGTATTATTATTCGTATCATAAGCTTTAACTTCAATTTTATAAGTACCAGTTTCACTTAAAATAATGGTAGTTGGTTCATTATTATCAACTAAAATATAATCATCATAAACATTATCTTTAATAATACGATATTCGTATTTTATAATTGAATCATTAGGAGTAAAGATAATGCTTAAATCTTGTTTAGTTGGTTTAACCTGTTCAAAAATACTAAATTCTTCAACTACCATATTTTCACCTCTTACTCAAAAATATCTTTTAAAGTATCAAATCCATGAGCTTTAATTTTCTCATAAACGGCTGGTACAAAATCATTTAAAACAAATTCACCTACTACTTCGCCATTTGATAAAATACCTGTTTGGCGGTAAGCAAATATTTCCTTTATTCTAATGTCATCGCCTTCAAAACCATCAATTTCACAAATACTAACAACGCGACGACGTCCATCACTAAAACGTTCTACTTGAATAATAACATCAATGGCTTTTTCAATATATTGACGAATTGCCCGAACAGGTATTTCCATTCCTGCCATTAACACCATTGCTTCAAGACGATTTAAAGCATCAACTGGTGAATTCGCATGCATTGTTGACATACTTCCGCTATGACCAGTATTCATTGCTTGTAACATATCAAAAGCTTCTTTACCACGAACTTCACCTACAATAATACGATCAGGACGCATACGAAGCGAGTTTCTAACTAAATCACGAATGGTAATTTCCCCTTCACCTTCATAGTTAACAAGACGGGTTTCAAGAGAAATAACATGACTTTGTTTTAAACGTAATTCAGCAGCATCTTCAATGGTAATAATACGTTCACTTTCATCAACAAACGATGATAAAACATTTAATAAAGTTGTTTTACCACTACCAGTTCCCCCACAAATAATCATATTTAATTTGGCATGAACACAAGCTTCTAAAAAACGTGCCATTTGGGGAGTTAAAGTACCCATTCTTAAGAAATCATCAATGTTCGCTAATTCATCTTTAAATTTACGAATGGTTAAAATTGGTCCTTTTAATGATAAAGGAGGGATAATGGCATTTAAACGAGAACCATCTTCTAACCTAGCATCCACCATTGGATTAGCGGCATCAATCGTTCTTCCAAATGGTTGAATCATTCTTTGAATAGTACGAATAATATGCTCATCATCAATAAAGGAAACACTATCTTCTTTTATAACTTTTCCATCCATTTCAATATATACTTCATTTGGACCATTAACCATTATTTCAGTAATAGATTCATTTTCTAATAAATCAGTAATTGGTCCATAACCATTAATCTCATTATCAATTAAATCATAAATATAACTTCTTTCAACATTAGATAAATCATAACCTTCTAAAGTTTTATCTATTTGTCTAATGACAAATTCATCCATCGTTGTTTTTTGAATCTGATTATCAATTAAATTTTGAATAATCTTATTTCGTAATTCATCCAATAAAACTTTATTAGGGAAGGCTTCATAATCAGAAATCACTTGATTAGAAGGTTTCTCAACTTTTAATTCAAATTCATCAACTAATCTTTTCACACTTAACCTCCCTCTTTAATTTTTTAATATCGCATTAACAATTAATTTAAAATTATTAACTGCTTTTTTATGAGTTAAACTAACTTTTCTATTTAAAACTAAAATTTCACCATTTAATACATATTTATCTATATTCTTAATATAAAAATCACTAGGAATAGTATAATCAATATTATCTTCAATAATATTTTTAATATCATATTTAGTAAAATAATCTCGTTGACGATTAATTGATTCATTTAAAATAATCTTATAATTTTTCTTATCCATATCTTTAAAAATTGAAACCATTGAACGCATATTTTTTAAATCAATTGGATCATTAGTAACAACAAATAATATTTCATCACTTGCATCTAAAGTAACTAAATTAATTTCATCAATAACATGATTAGTATCAATTAAAATAATATCGTATTTAAAACTCATTCTAGATAAAACCACATTAATATATTTACTACTTATTTTACTTGCTTGTCTTGGATCTTTAGGAGCCGGTAAAACATCAATAAAATCATTATATTTAATAATATAATTATTGATATTATCTAAACGATTATTATTTAAATCATTGATAAGTGTAAAAATATCATTCTCATATGAAAGATTTAATGCTGGTGCAACCGCACTACCATATAAATCTAAATCAATAATTAAAACTTGTTTTCTAAAAGTACTAAGAATTCCCGCTAAATTTAAAACAGTAGTGGTTTTCCCAACCCCACCTTTTACCGAAGTAACGGTTACTATTTTAGCTTTTCTAACGGCCATAAAGCACCTCTCATTCTTTCGAAATTACTAATTTACCATCTTGTATATATCCAATATAAGTAGTATTTATTTCATAATTATCACGTTTAAAAAAATGTGGAAAAACACCAGCAACTTCTTTGTTAACTGTTATTTTTATATAATTGTCTGCTAAAGTAATTTGTTTATTTTTAATATTATCAATATTTTTATTCAATAAATTTTCAAGAGCAGGATATAAATCATTTTCACTTAAATCACTTTCAAAACGATAACTAATAACACTCTTTATATTATTTTCAATCTTTCTTTTTTCAATAAAAACTAAACCAATATCAATAATTAATCCTAAAAATAATAAAATTAGTGGTAACATCAGCATAAAAGCAACCAAGACTTGACCATTTTTATTATTCATTATAGATCACACGTTCCACCTTTATTATATAAGGATTATCTAATATTAAATTTAAACCGGGTGCATAAATATTTATTTCTTTAGATAATTTAATAGTATTCATATTATCTGATGTACTATAATCTATCGTTATATCTTTACCAGCTAAATATTGATTTATTTCGCTTATTTTTTCTTGATTATATAAATCGGTAACTGTATCTAAAATGTTTTCTAATTGATATTTTTGATATAAGATATTACCAAAATCAATAATGCCTATAACTATAAATATTAAAATAGGCATGACGATAATAAATTCGACTAATGCTTGGCCTTTGCTTTTATGCATTACATCACTTCCCTATCCTATATCATAATAAAATTATATCAAATTAATAATAAATTAACAAGAAAAAAATGATATTTAAATATCATTTATCAACGCAACGACCTTCACCAGGTTTTTCTCCTTCAACATAAACTTTATCAATTAAAGTGCATGAGGATTTAGTCATGGCATCTTGTAAGTATCCTCCTAATAATTTAACGATACTAACAATAACAACACTTATAACGGCAATAATCAAAATATATTCGACAAGAGCTTGCCCTTTATTATTTTGTCTTATTATCATACCTTACCTCCACTTACCTTACTCTAATATAAGTGTATCCTTTTTAAATTGATTTGTCAAATGATTTTTGATATGTTATAGTAATCATGGTGAAGAAAATGACAATAAAGTGTTATGTAGATTTTAAAAAACGACTATTTGGTTTTATGTTTAAGATAAAAAAGATAGATTACGGGCTTTGTTTGCCTAAATGTAATAGTATTCATACCCTTTTTATGTTTCAACCAATTGATGTCATTATGACTGATAAAAATCATAAAATATTGTATATATATTCTAATCTAAAACCATGGCGGATTATTTTACCTAAAAAAGGTGTTTATTATACCTATGAATTACCAGTTGGTAGTATAAAAATTTTAAAAGTAAATGATATATTCAAAAAACCAAAAGTTTAAACTTTTGGTTTTATTGTTTTACATAAAGGTTTTTTTCTAAACATTTCTTTAACTTCTAATTCATCTAAATTGTCATATATATTATAAGTTTTTAGTCATAAAAACCCCCTATGGTCGATATTCAAATTCAAAATCAAGTATTCTTACAGTATCTCCTTCTTCAGCCCCTAATTCTCTTAATTTATCATCAATTCCTAATTTACGTAATTTATTAGTAAATCTTAAAACAGCTTCATCAGAATTAAAACGTGTCATCTTAACAAGTTTTTCAACTTGTTCACCTTTTATTACCCATACATTATTATCTTTATATATTTTAAATGGTTCTTCTTCTTGATATTGATATACAACATGACTTGCAAATTTTTCTGGTTCATATAAAGGTTGTTTTTCTAATTTTTCAAGCATATCAGCTAATACTAATAAAACTTCATCTAATCCCTCATTATTAATAGCCGATATTGGATAAATAGGTACATTAACTTTCTTTTTAAATGCTTCTAAATTTTCTTTAGCATTAGGAAGATCCATTTTGTTAGCTATCACTATTTGTGGCTTATCCAATAATTTTTTATTAAAGTTTTTTAATTCTTCATTAATAATAACATAATCTTCATAAGGATTTCGTCCTTCAAAAGCACTCATATCAATTACATGAGCAATAACTCTTGTTCTTTCAATATGTTTTAAAAATTGATCACCAAGTCCTTCACCAAGTGATGCACCTTTAATAAGTCCTGGTAAATCAGCTACCACAAAAGAACGCTTATCTTTTGTTTTAACAACTCCTAAATTAGGTACTAAAGTAGTAAAATGATAAGCCGCAATTTTAGGTTTAGAGGCTGATATTTTAGATATTATTGTTGATTTACCAACACTAGGCATACCTACTAAACCTACATCAGCAAGTAATTTTAATTCTACTTTAATTTTTTTAATCTCTCCCGGTTCACCATTTTCAGCTATACTAGGAGCAGGATTATTACGGTTAGCAAAAGCTATATTACCACGACCACCACGGCCACCACGAGCAACTATAACTTCTTCGCCATGTTTTATTAAATCAGCAATCACTAAATTATTTTCAAGATTGGTTATAATTGTTCCAACTGGTACTTTAACAATTACATCTTCCGCATCTTTTCCATGTTTACCTTTACCACTACCATTTTCGCCCTTTTTACCTTTAATTATTTTTTGATATTGTAAATCAACTAAAGTATTTAAACCTTCATCAGCTTTAAATATAATATTAGATCCTCTTCCACCATTACCACCAGCTGGTCCACCCATCGGAACATATTTTTCACGACGAAAAGCCATACAACCATTACCACCATCACCAGCTTGTAATTCAATTATAACTTCATCAATAAACATTTATATCACCTTTTCTCGTATTCTCTTTTATAAGCTTTTTCAATAATATGAGGATAATAAGTATTAATATTATAAATATCTTTAATATCAACACAAGTTATCTCATAATAATTATTAGGATTATTTCTTTTTAGTTCTGGTCCACCTAATTTAAATTCCCCATTTATTCTTTCACAATGAAAGAAATGAGTAATTGTATTATCCTTTTCATCTTTACCTAAATATCCTAAAATCTTAATATCAATACTAAATTCTTCTTTTATTTCTCTAATAACAGTTTCTTCTAATGTTTCATTTTCTTCTTTTCCACCACCAGGAAGCGCATAATATTCATAAACTGCATTATCTTTAACTTTACGCCTAAAAATAACAAAAACCTTATCGTTTTCTATTATAATAGCTCTACAACTAACTCTTTTTTTCATAAAATCACCTACTATCATTATATCAAAATTTATTGTATTTTCAATTAATAATATTAAATAAACAAACTATTTTCCAATAATAACCATTATAAAAATTTTTTAAAAAAAGTATAGACAAACAAAAAAATTTTATTGTATAATTAAATTCCCAGGCCCAAAAAAGAGATAGAGTATGTTTTAAAAATACACCTTACCTTTACTTACACTCTCTTCTCTTAAATTATAATATTAATATTATAATGTGTAATAAAAAATACGCAAATAGTTTTGCGTATTTTTGTGTGTTTAAAATTATATTTATGTACTGCAAAAACAAAATGTTAAGTTTTAACTTAACATTTTTCAGGATACACACTAACTTGTTTACGATCTCTTCCTAAACGTTCAAATTTTACATAACCACTAATTTTAGCATATACCGTATCATCGCTTCCAATACCAACATTTTTACCAGGATAAATCTTTGTTCCACGTTGACGATATAAAATTGAGCCACCTGTTACAAATTCACCATCAGCCGCTTTTGCTCCTAATCTTTTAGAAATTGAGTCACGGCCATTTTTAGTTGACCCTTGTCCTTTTTTATGAGCAAACAATTGAATGTTTAATTGCATCAATCTATTCATAAAAGACACCTCCTAATCATTAATTTTAATATTCTTACGATATTGTCTTTGTAAATCTTTTAATAATTCAATCATATTAATTATTAATTTATCAATAACATCACTATGTTTTAATACTTGGATATTAATCAATCCATCGCTTTCTTGATATTTTATAGAATCTTGATCGATTCTTAATAAAGCATTAATCGTAGTGATAACAATGCTGGAAATGGAAGCACATACGATATCTTTACCATATTCATCGTATTTCGCGTGCCCCTTTATTATTATTTCATTAATTAAATTATCTTTTTTCTTAATATTTACTACTATCATATTATTTCTTAACAATGGATTTGATTACTACCTTCGTATATGGTTGACGATGTCCTTGTAACTTATGGTAATTTTTCTTTGGACGATATTTATATACTTTTATTTTTCTTTGTTTACCATGTTTTTCCACTTCACCAATAATTTTTACATTTGGTAAATAAGGATGACCCACTACATCATCAAGCATTAATACACGATCGAAAGTTACTTCTTTACCTGCCTCAACATCTAATTTTTCAAGGTAAATAACACTTCCTTCTTCAACATAATATTGTTTTCCACCTATTTCAATAACAGCTTTCATCTTTCTACCTCCTTACATTCTAAGACTCGCCATAAAGGTACATAAAATTATGTTTTCAACCTTTTCTGCGCGGTTGTAGAGTAAGGCTCTACACAGTTATAGATTTTATCATAAAGATTATTTAAAGTCAAACTTTTTCTTAAGAATTTCACGTTCTAAATAATATTTTTCGTCAATATAAAATAAATGTTTATAATCACGAAACATCTTTTTGATTTTATCCCCTTTTATTATTTTACGCTTATTAAAAGAAAAATTATACAAATATCTTTCAAACAGAAATTTATTAAAAAGATAATGATGGTTTTTTAGTTCACTATATATTTTAACTAATAAAAAAATTAAAATTAAAAGAAACGTCATATTTATTTTAAAAATTAAACTTAAAATTAAAACAATTATTATCATTATTATAGATATAAAAATGGTTACTAAATGACTCATTTTAAATGATATCCATTTACTTAATAATAAGTTAATTATTTTTATTCCATCTAAAGGATAAATAGGAAGTAAATTAAATAATAAAATGCCATAATGATAATTAGTTATTAGGATATTTTGACCAAAAAGAAAATTATAAAAAAAATAAAAAAGAATTTGATTAATAGGCCCCATAATAGTAATCAATAATTCTTCATTAATAGGACGATTGATAAATTCTTTAAATATGGTTAAACCACCAAAAGGTAAAATAATAATTTTATCGATTTGCCATTTGTAATATAAAGCAGTCAAAATATGCCCTAATTCATGAATGATGATAATAGTACTAAGAATAAGAAATTGTTTAAATAAACCTGTTATAATGGCAAGAATAGCTATTAAATAAAAAAAAGGATGAATCTTAATTTTTTTAAATATAGTCTTGATAATCAAGGAACTTACCTTCTTTACTAAAGACTAAATATAAATAATCATCTTTAACTTCTCCTAATAGTGTTCCTTTTTCTACAAAATCATATAAACTAATACTTAAATTTTCAATATTAGAATACCATACATCAATACCATTAATTTGTTGAATAATAGCCGTTTTTCCATATTCTTCTTTTTCCCCAATAAAAATAACAATCCCCGTTTCTAAAATAGGTACTAAATAATTCTTATCAACTGTCAACTTGACACCATCTTTATATTTACTTGCATCTTTATAACTTATTTTTTCATTAAAAACAGGTTTAATTTTATCTTTAAATAAATTTTGAAAAGGAAGTGGACTTCCAAAATAATCATTATATAATTTATTTAGGGTTGCAAATGAAATATTGGTATCAAAAACATGTTTATAAAATAAACTCTTAAAATTTTGATCTTTTTTTATCATAATTAAGGTGATTAACATTAAAATAACAGTAATAAATAATTTATTTAAATATTTAAATATCCAACTATTTCTTTTTTTATTACTTATTTTAATTGGTTTAGTTATAATTTTTTCGCGTTTTTCTTTTATTTCTTGCTTTAATCTTAATAACTCATCATTCATGGTATCACCCATAAAAGTATATGAAAAAAAGAGTTCTTTTAGAACTTTTTTTATGGTATCCAGAATATTAATGCATGACCATGACCTTCTCTAACTCCTGTTTTCATTTCGGTATATGTAGCAGTTGGTGTTATATATCCAGAACCGCCACCGCCGCCATTAAATCCACCGGTAGTACCAGTCGGTTGTTCTCCAACATATACGTAAATTGTTTGTCCTGGTGTAACGTTAATTAAAGCTCTACTATAGCCACCTCTACCACCTGAAATACCTACATTACTTCCTCCTTGGGCTCCCCAAATTCAACTAAGGCTTTGGTTACATTAGGAGGAACAACTATGGTTTGAACTGAACCAGTATAACTAAATTCATAAACTGTTCTTTCAACATAAACTATTCTTGTAGCAGTTGCACTATTTCCTGCTTTATCATAACTTTCTACACATATCATATTATTTGTACTTTCTATACTTATCATAACTGTCCCTGTATCATTATTTACAACATTATTTGGGTACATTCTTCACTAGTTGTATGACAATATTTAAAATAATCTATCCCACTTTCTTGATCTTCTGCTATCGCTATTATTGTTACAGAATTACTTGTTGTTGAACTTGATATTATAACCACGGTTGGTGGGGTTATATCTAATTCATTACAATCTCCTTTTACTTCACTTATATTATTATAAGTTCCTTCCGCGCAAAATACCCCATTACTTACTTTTTCTACTCTTAATTCCCCTTCTTCATTTTTTACTACTTTTCCACTTACAAAATCTTTATGTTTTATTTTTAAATCTTTAGTTGTTACATCTATACCTTCTTCTGGAAATTCCATAAAATTATTAGTAGCTACATATATATCTGTTGCTTTGAAAATACTTCTTACACTTTCTCTATAGGCATTTTTTCTTACTTCATCAATTATTCCTGTTATAATAGGAACAGTAATAAGAACTATTATACTCATTATTACTATTACACCTAAAACTTCAATTAAGGTAAATCCTCTCTTTTTTTCTTTCTCATATTATCACCTTAATTTTTTTATTTTTTACATTATTATGTTAACACCAATTACTTTTTTATTTATTTTTTGTAATTTTTTAGTTTCTTTTTTTAAAAAAACAGGTAAGACTATTAATAATCTTACCTATTTTTAAAATTTATTATTTTTTATTTATTATAATCTAATTCAATCGATCTTTTGAATCTTATATTTACGACTAAAGTAATCAGTTATTAAATATATTAAAAAGGCATAAATAATATTTAATAATAATGATGAATAAATACTTTTATATACGATTTGAATATTAAAATTTAAATATCCAATAATACATAAAACAAAATAAGTAATGATACGATAAGCAATAATCGTAATAGAACTTATTAAAATAATATTTAAAGCATTATTGGAAATAAAGAAATTAACTAATTTAATAATTATTCCTATACTAATAAAAATAACCATATTAAATATAAAAGTATTAGTGAAAATAAGGTCATAGAATAGTCCCAAAAGACCACAAAACTGTAAAAATTTAAAATCATCATTGTTAAAATAAGGATAAATAATAACTAAAGAAATAATCGAAAATAATGGAATAAATAAGGAATTATTAATTGATATAAAATTAGAACAAATACTTTCTAAAAAGAAAGATATAATCATAACTGGTAAAATAATACTCATTGTTTTATCTCCTTACGTCTTAATATTGTAACAAAAGATAAATCATTAAAATCAACATCTGATTCTATTTCCACTATTTTCGCAAGATCAAAATTATCAGTTTCAATACTTTTTACTTTTCCTACTAAAATTCCACTAGGAAAAAGATTACCTAAACCTGTTGTCGTAACTACTGAATCAATTGGTATATCAACATTTTGATCAATACCTTCAATAATAAAACAATTCTTTTTTTGGTCATAATCGGTAAGTAAACCATAAACAAATTTTTGACCAATATTAATTTTAACAGATATCTTATTACTACGATCTTCATTAGTTAATAATTTAACCGTACTATTAAAAGCCGTTGTACTAATAACTTTACCAACTAATCCTTCGCTTACAATTACTGGCATATCTACTTTAACACCATGATTACTTCCCTTATCAATTGTTATAGTGTTAAACCAATATCCTAAATTACGATTAATAACGGTGGCATTTAAAAATTCTTCACTAGAAAGAGTATTATTTAAATCTAATATTTTTTTCATACTATTAAGTTCACGTTCTAATTCATCATTTTTAGCTTTTACTAAATCTAGTTCTTCTATTCTTTTTTCTAATTCTTTATATTTATTGTATAAATCTTTTTTTTCATTTACTTCTTTTATTTTAGAATTAATAAATTTAATCGGTGCATAAATAATTTTATTGATAAATAAGCCTGTATCTTTAATCGATTGTTCAACCAAAGTAAGTTTTCTTTCTTCATTAACAACTTTTGAGACAATTGAAAGAAAAACAACAATTATTACTAAAATAATTAACACAATATAACGTAATGCGAGTTTTTTCTTATTATTATACATAATACCACCCATCTAAATTATAATATATTTTTTCCTTTTTGCCTACTAAATATTATTATTTTCAAAAAAACTATAATAATTATTTTTACCAATAATAATATGATCAAGTACTCTAATACCAAGTAAATTACCAATTTCCACTAATTTGTCGGTTATTGTAAAATCTTCATTGGATGGAATAACGTTCCCTGATGGGTGATTATGAACACAAATAATAGCTGAAGCACTAATAAGATAAGCTTCTTTAAAGATTTCTCTTGGATGAATAAGACTTTGATTAATTGTACCAATAAAAAGTAATTTATCTTTAATTACTTTTTTTTGATGATCTAAATAAACACAATAGAAATGTTCTTGTAATTGATTACCAATAATATCTTTATAATAATTATATATGATTTTAGAATTAGTAATTTTTAAATTATTAATAATAGGTATTTCTCTATTTATTCTTTTAGCTAGTTCAATAGTAGCTAATAAAACACATGCTTTAGCTTGTCCTACTCCTTTTATCTTAATTAATTTTTGATAATTTAAATCCTTTAAATTTGTAATATCACCTACTTCAATTAAGATTTTAGTAGCTAACATTTTAGATGAAATATTTTTAGTTCCTGTTTTTAGAATAATGGCTAATAAATCTTCATTACTTAAAGTATCAACTCCATTATTAATTAATCTTTCACGTGGTCTTTCAAAGGCAGGAATATCTTTAATCTTGAGATTCATTAGATGTAACCAACTCCTCATACTTCGCTAATACTTGATTACAAATTGTCTTAATAGCGTCATTATCATTTGTATTTTCTAAAAGTAAATCATATTGTCCAAGCACTTCTAAAAAAGACTCATTATCTACTTCAAATTCTTTGATAATGGTATCGTATCCTATATTTTTAAAATGATTTTTTAATTTTTCAGCATTCTTATTATTCTTAGTAATACCAATAAAAACATAATATTTATCCTCTTTAAGATGATAAATATAATGACTAAAATTAAGGGTATTCTTTTCCATACTCTCTTTTGTTGAATATACCCCTTGTTGAATAAAGAAAACTTTTTCCTTTTCGCTAAATGCAGGTTTTATTTTTTCTTTATTATGATATTGATTTAATAAAAACTGTCCAATAAAAAAACCGACTGTAAGGCACAATATTATTGGCATAATATATCTTGATCTCATAATATCACCAATAATATTATTATCTATTTAACAGTCGATTCCTGTCACATTTTATTACATTATTAATTCTTTTACATTATTTACAATATTTTTAACATTTACTTCTTTATTTATCTCACCATTACGTAATTTTAATTCTACAATATCTTCATGAACTTTTTTACCAATCGTAATTCTAATTGGAATACCAATTAAATCAATATCATTAAATTTAACACCTGGTCTTTCATCACGATCATCTAAGATAACATCAACACCAATATTTTTTAAATTATTATATAATTGATGTCCTATTTCTAATTGGGTATTATCTTTTGGATCAATGATGACAATCGCAACTTCGTATGGCGCAATATTGATTGGCCAAACAAGACCTTTATCATCGGCTGATTGCTCAGCAACCGCAACCATAATACGTTCTAAACCAATACCATAACTACCCATAACAACAGGTTTTAAAGTATTGTTGGCATCTGTATAATAAAGTCCTAAACTTTCCGAATATTTAGTACCTAATTTAAAGATATTACCAATTTCTATTCCTTTATTAAAGTATAATGAGGCACCACATTTAGGACACTTATCCCCTTCTTTAACGTTTTTAATATCACCAGCTAAATAATATTCAAAATCGTTATTATTAACATTCATATAGTGATAATCGCTTTTATTCGCACCTACCACATAATTTTTCATATACTTAATATCATTATCAATAATAATTGGAATATTAAGACCAATTGGTCCAGCAAAACCAACTTTAGAAGCTGTAATTTCTTCAACTTCTTCGATTGAAGCCATTTCAACTTCCTTAGATCCTAATAATTTTTCTAATTTAACTTCATTAATATCACGATCACCTGGTACTAAGCAAGCATAAAATTGACCATCTATTTTATATATTAATGTTTTTACAAACTTACTAGCTGGTAAATTTAAATAATTAGTAACATCTTCAATAGTTCCTACATTAGGTGTATAAACTAATTCTTTAGATAAAATTTCTTCATCATTTTCTTTAGGTATATCAATGCATTCACTAACTTCTAAATTAGATGCATAATCACATTTTGGACATAATACTAAAATATCTTCACCAACATCGGTAATAGCTTGAAATTCTTCAGAAAGAATGCCTCCCATTGTACCCGTATCAGCTTTAACAACCCGATAATTAATACCAATACGATCAAAAATACGGACATAAGTATCATACATTATTTTGTATGATTTATCTAATCCTACATAATTAAAATCAAAACTATAAGCATCTTTCATAATAAATTCACGAATTCTAATTAAACCAAAACGTGGTCTTGGTTCATCACGATATTTTCTACCAATTTGATATAGATTAAATGGTAAATCTTTATATGAATGAATCATACTACCAGCAGCAATCGCAAATAATTCTTCATGAGTTGGTCCTAAAACATAATCACGTTCATATCTATCTTTTAATCCAAACATATTTTTTCCAAAGTTTTCACGACGTCCACTAGTTACATAAATATCTTCTGGTAATAAACTTGGCATTAATAATTCTTGCGCACCACTTTTATTCATTTCATCACGAACAATATTTTCAATCTTTTTAAGCACACGAAAACCTAAAGGTGTATACATATAAATACCATTGCTTACTTTTTTAATCATACCACTGCGCGCTAATAAATTGCTACTTTTAGTTTCTTCATCTTTTACATTTTCTCTAAGCGTATAAAAATAACTTTTACTAAGAATCATAATATCACCCGTTATCAATTTACATTATATCATAATTTTTACAAATTATTATCACATTTGTATATTTTCTTTATTTTAACACAATATATATCTGAAAGGATGATGAAAATGAATAGTGTACCACCAATGATATCAACTAAAGATTTAATGTATCTTGCTGATATGTTTGAATGGTTTTTTACAGCTTCTAAAAAGGCTGAACATTTTAGTAATGAAGCTCAAGATCCTGAGGTAAAAGAAAGATTAAAAGTGGTAGCCAAAATGCATGCCAATCATTGTCAGACTTTAGTAAATATTTTAGGAGGGGGAGGTAATCAATAATGAATAATAATATTATTTCTAATCCTAAAACACCAGTACCAGAAACGAAAGAAATGAATGATTGTGATTACCTTAATGATGTTTTAGAATGTGAAAAGAACTTATCTAATAATCTAGCAATCGCCATGAATGAAGCAAGTCATGATGCTTTATATCAAGAAATATTTCAAATATTTAGTGATTGTAAAACATCAGTAAGAGAATTATTTAATTTAATGTTTCAAAAAGGATGGTATAGTCTAGAAAAAGCAGAAGCCCAAAAAATTAATCAAAAATATAACGAAATATCACAAAAATTAAATCAATTACCATAAAAAAAGAATGATTAGTTTTATTAATCGTTCTTTTTGTTATCTAAATTCTATAACCATGAATTAAAAAAATCTTTAGACTTCTTTTTTGTAAGATGCGGGTTGGTTAAATGTCCAAATTCTTCATTAGTACTTGCCGATATTATTTGTTCTGATTTTGATAATCCACTATATCTTAAGTTAAAAGCAATTTTATGTTGCGATACATCAAATCCATTTTGTTGTTCAATGTGAGTTTGATGAAGCATTTGTGCTTCTTGTTCACTACAACCAAAAATTCCTTTAGCCCTATCATAAATAGAAAGATTTAAAATACTCATATAATCCCCTTTCAGTACCAAATATTATATATAATATTTTATTATTGTCAAATTTAAAAACCACTTCTTTTAAATAATTTTTCTAAATCATATTTTGAATAAAAGATAACTGTTGGTCTACCATGAGGACAATTATATGGATTTTCACATTTACGTAATTCATTAATTAAATTTTCCATTTCTAACAATGTTAAGTTTTCATTTGCTTTAATAGCTAATTTACAACTTAAAGTAATCGCAACACTTTCATTAAATTTTTCAATATTAAAATCTTTTTCATATTTAATAACTATTTCTATTATTTTTCTTGTTGCTTCTTCCTCATACCCTTTAGGTAACCAAGTAGGATGGGCTTTAACAATAACTGAATTAAGTCCAAATTCACTAATATCAAAATTCATATTTCGTAAAATTTCTAAATTTTCTTTTAAAATAATAAATTCTATATTCGATAATTCAATAACAAAAGGAAATAATAGAGAAATACTTTCTTTATTAGGATTACCTAATTTTCTTTTATAAAACTCATAATTTATTCTTTCATTAGCTGCATGTTGATCAATTATATACATTCCTTGTTCATTTTGACAAATAATATAAGTACCATGAACTAAACCAACTGGATATAATTCTGGTAATTTTTTATTATCTTCTTCTTTTTTTATTTCCATTTCTTCATTAATATCTTCATCTTTATTTATATCTTCATTAATAGGTAATTCATATTCTATTTGACTTTCTGATATACGATCCAATACTAAAGTTTGTTCTTCATAATGTCTTTTATCTTCTTTTTCTTGCTTTATTTCCTCTTTTACTTCAATATGTGGTACTAAATATGTATTTTTTAAGGCATCTTTAATTGTTGTTTCAATCAAATTTAATAATTCTTCCATTTTACTAAATTTGATATCCATCTTAGTTGGATGAATATTAACATCAATTAAAGTTGGATCAACTGTAATTTCTAAAACAACAATCGGATATCTATTATCTGGTTTATATGAATGATAACTATCATTAATTACTCTATTTAATTCCATATTACGAACTACTCTACCATTAACAATGGTAATAATATGATTACGATTGGAACGATGAATTTCTGGTAAAGTAATATAACCATTTATTTCATAATCTTTATTACTATTTTGAATATTAATCATCTTTTTAACAACATCTGTTCCATAAATACTTTTTACTACTTTTAATAAATTACCACTACCATCAGTATTTAATAAAATACTTTGATTATTAGTTAAAATAAACTTAATATTAGGATGGGAAAGGGCAAGCTTATTTACATACTCAGTAATACTAGCAAGTTCGGTATATAAACTTTTCATATGTTTAAGTCTAGCTGGTGTATTATAAAATAAATCGTTAACAGTAATAATGGTACCCCTTCTTGCATCGCCATTTTCAACACTTTTAATTTTACCGCCTTCAATATTAACAATTGTTCCAATATCACCTGTTGATGTTTTTAAGGTTACTTTACTAACACTAGCAATCGAAGCTAAAGCTTCACCACGAAATCCTAAAGTATTTATATGATATAAATCTCCTTCGTCTTTTATTTTACTTGTCGCATGACGAGAGAATGCTAAGACGGCATCTTCTTTATCCATACCACAACCATTATCAGTTACTTTAATTTCTTTTGTACCAGCTTCAATTAATTCAATTTTTATTTCGGTACTACCAGCATCAATACTATTTTCCACTAACTCTTTAACAACCGAAGCACATCTTTCAACTACTTCACCAGCTGCAATTTTATTTGCTAAAATTTCATCCATTATCTTTATAACAGCCATTATACCACCTAATTAATTATAACATAAATACAAAAAAAAACTTCATATAACATGAAGTTTTTTACTTTATTACTTTAATTTCGGTTACTTCTTCTTCTTTTAAATAACCAATATTGATTTCGTCATTAACTTTTAAGAATGGTAATTTATTAGGATTTACTTTAATCGCAACACTATATTTTTGATCAGTTGTATCAACAATATAATAATATGTGTTATTATCAATTACCACACTTGTGATACTTTTTATTCTTATATCTTTAAATAATAATCTTGAATCATCAATAACATCATTTTGTAAATACCTTTTAACGAGTTCATTAAGCCCTAAAGAAACATCAACAACCGTTACTTTTTGATAATCAGCAACATCTACTAAACCATACATTTTTACTAATCCAGCATTATCTTTTAAAGATACAAAATAAGTAGGTTTATTATTTAAATTTATCAATAACGGAAAAGTAGAAATATATTTCATTTGTTGAACTTGCCCTTCAGCACTAGCCATAGCCGAATATTCTTCCGCACCAGCTACTGGATAAAAATTCGTTTCTTTCGTTCTTAAATTAGTTAAGATAAAACCAATATTTGATTCATCAGCAACCGCTGAAGTAATACCTGTATATAGATAAACATCATCATTCATAACCGTATAATTATAACCTTCAGTAGTAGCTACTACACCTTTTTGTCCAATAATTGAATTAATAAATCCTCGTTTATATTTACCCCAATCATTAACTTGTTCAATAATTAATTCAGCTGAATAAACATGATCTACCCAACTTGGCACATCTTTAACATCATATAATTTAGATTCACCAGTAATAGGATTAAAGATTATTGCTTCTACTATTTTTCTTCTAATATTAATACCATGATATTTAATCACTGGAATAATCCAATAAGGATTACCATCATTATCAATTTCAAATGATTTTTGCCCAAATATTTTAGTTGGATATTTAAATCTTAATTTACGGTCTAAATCTTCAAAAAAGAAAGCCGAAGGTGCATATTTTAATCCTTTATCTAATTTTATTAATTTAGATTCACCAGTTACGGAATTAACCACAATATATCCTTTGATACCATCTTTACGGTTTGCAAAATACTTAAAAATATCACTATATTCTAATGGCGTAACACGAACAATATCATTATTAAAATTAATTTGGGTATATAAATTAGATACATCAAATTGACTAACCAATTCTGGCATATGCCCCATAACCCTATCGCCTAATTTACGACTAGAATCCTTATCGATAATTGGTAAAGTATTAAAATCAACTTCTTTAATATCATCAATAAAACTATTATCTTCATTAACCGTAATTCTTTTAGAATAAACTTTAGAAAGAAATAATGGAGATAAAATTAAATCGATGAGACTAATAACCATAACAATAGTGATAATAATAATTGGTATAAGATATTCATAATTACGTTCTTTTTTATTGATTATTTTGGCTCTAATGATATGAATTTTAGTATTAGAAAAAAGAATTGTTTTACTACAAATAAAGTAAACAAATAATAATGTTATTACAAAAAGCCAAAAAGAAATATCTGTTATATTTAAAGGTGGTAAAACAAAGTAATAATATACTATACCAAATAATAAAGTTATTAATATATTTTTTACTATATTTTTCATATACAACCTCCTATTAAATTATATCACACTTCATACTCTTTTAGAAAACTAAATAATTTCAAAGCAATATTTTTTGGTAATATCTTTTCTAACTCTTCTAAACTAAGTTCTTTTAATTTAGCAATTGTTTTATATTTCTTTAATAATTCTTTTTTTCGTTTTGGTCCAATTCCTTCAATATTATCTAAAATACTTTCTAATGAACCTTTACTTCTTAAAGTTTTATGATAACTAATTGTAAATTGATGAACTTCATCTTGAATTCTTTCTAAATAATGAAAAAGATTACTTTTTTTATCAATATCGATTTCAATGATTGGATTAAAAGCAAGTAATTTACTAGTAGCATGATGCCTATCCTTTTTTAAACCAACAACGGGAATAGATAAATTTAAACTACTAATAACTTCTCTAGCAGCATTAATTTGCCCTATTCCACCATCAACAATAATTAAATCAGGTTTAGTTAATTTATCTTTTAAAACACGAAAATAACGTCTATAAATAACTTCTTTCATGGCATTATAATCATCATTTTTTTCAATCGATATTTTATATTTACGATATTCATTTTTATTTGGCTTACCATCAACAAAAACAACCATACCAGCCACATTAAAACTACCAAATAAATTAGAAATATCAAATATTTCAATCCGATCTAATTTATCTAATTTTAATATTTCTCTTAACTTATTATTAGCATTCACCGTTCTTTCTTCATCACGTTTAATAAGTTCAAATTCTTCATTTAAAGCAATTTCGGCATTCTTATTAGCCATCTTGATCAATTTTAATTTAATACCCCTAATAGGTTTTTTAACACTCACTTCCAAAACTTCTTCTAATAACTTATTTTCTGCAATATCAGGTACTAGTATTTCTTTTGGTAATAAAACATCTTTTTCATAAAAAGAAGCAATATATCTTGTTATTTCATTAGATGGTTCATCAATCATTGGGAATATTTTAGAATATCTTCCTACTATCTTTCCACCACGAATAAAAAAGACTAAAATTGATATATATCCTTTATCAATAAAGTACCCAAATACATCACGATCAATATTATCATTAATTTCTACTTTTTGTTTAGTTAATGTAATTTCAATATAATCTAATAATTCCTTTAATTCTTTAGCTTTTTCATAATTCATTTTTTCACTTTCTTGTAACATCTCTTCTTTTATTTGTTTTGTAATTAAAGAATGATCACCTTTTAAAAAAGTAATTATTTCTTTTTCCATTTTTTTTATTTTCTTAGGATCAATCTCTTTAGTACAATAACCTAAACATTGATTAATATGATAATATAAACATGGTTTTTTCGCATAAGTAGTACATTTACGAAGTGGATATATACGATTTAATAAATTAACAGTATTTCTTGCCGCATTAACATTAGGATATGGTCCAAACATCCTACTATAATTACTTTTTTTACGATTAATATTACGGACTACTAATAATCTTGGAACTGGCTCATTAGTAAGTTCAATATAAGGATAATTTTTATCATCACGTAATAAAATATTATATTTTGGATCATGTTCTTTGATTAAGTTAAGTTCTAAAATAAAGGCTTCGGTTTCACTACCAACTACCATATATTCAAAATCGGCAATTTCATCAACCAATCTAGTTGTTTTTCCGGTGTGATTACCACGAAAATAAGAACTAAGACGTTTTT
>JAAYOI010000050.1 GCA_012520435.1 Mollicutes bacterium | reverse complement strand
TTTACTTGAAAAATCTTTATGCCTAACATTATACGTGATATAATTTAAATGGTGATTTAATGAAACAATTAGAAAGATTATCTTTAATAATAGGTAATGAAAACATTAAAAAATTAAACAAAACTACCGTTCTTATTCTTGGATTAGGTGGTGTTGGTAGCTTTGCCCTAGAATCCATTGTTAGATGTGGTATTGGTAAAGTAATTATAGTTGATAAAGATGTTATTGATATTACTAATTTAAATAGACAATTAATGACTAATCATGATAATATTGGAAGATATAAAACCGATGTATGGGAAGAAAGAATAAAGAAAATTAATCCTTCATGTAATGTTATAAAAATAACGGATTTTATAAATTCAAATAATATTGAGCTTATTTTTAAAGAAAAAATAGATTATGTAATTGATGCTTGCGATAGTATCGCAACTAAAAAAGAATTAATAAGACAATGTGTAAAAAGAAAAATAAAATTTATTTCTTCAATGGGAATGGGAAATAAACTAGATCCAACTAAAATAAAAATAATAGATGTTAGAAAAACAAGTTATGATCCGATTGCGAAAGTAATAAGAAAAATGGTAAAAGATGAAAAGATAAAAGAAAAAGTAATGGTTGTATGTAGTGATGAAAAACCAATTAATAATAAAGGTAAAGTAATTGGATCTACAACTTTTGTTCCAGGTGTAGCAGGCCTATTTTGCGCCAGTTATGTTATTAATGATATTATAAAAAAGGATTGTGATAATAATGAAAAATGAACTTTTATTAAAGATTAAAGAAATAAATGGTAATGTTTTGGTTATTGGTATTTCTGATCAAAAAGTAATTAAAGCAGTTGAAGCAAATGAAAATATTATTGTTTGTAATTCTTTAGATTCAAATATGGAAGGAAAAAGAAAAATATTTGGAAAAAGAGGAAAAACAATAAGTATTAAAAAAATTCGTCGAGTTTTTAAAAAGAAAAAAATAGATTATATTATTTGTAATCTTAATGAAATAAGTAAGTATTTACGTTATTTCATTAAAGATAGTATATTTTTATGCAAAGGGGAAGTAATTTATATAGGAAAATTTAATGATTATAATTTAGATATATTAATGAAAAGATATCAGAGATATAATGTATCAATAAATTTAAAAGAAAACAAAAAAGAATTTTTATTGAATATTGATGTTAGTAAAGCCAAAAATAATAAAATGAAAGAAATAATTTATTTTATTAGTGATATATTGAGTGAATTAAGTAATTTTATTTCCGATTTTTTAGTTCGTTAAATCTTAAAAATATCGTTAAAAATTTCAATCATATTTTTATTATGTTACTTTACATATACTTGTTAACTTTTAGTAAAAAATTATTGACACTAAGCAAATCGTTTGGTACTATTTAATTAGTAATTATAATTATAAATGTATTATAATATGGAGGTTTATTTAATGAAGAAAAAGAAAAAGAAAAAAGGATTTACCTTAATTGAGGCAATGGCGATGTTAATTATTATTGCAGTTGTTTCATTGATTGCAGTACCAATTGTTAATAATATTATCAAAGAATCAAAAAAAGAAGCATTTTCGGTTAATGCTAAATTGATTTTGAAACAAGCATTAAATGAAAAGGTTAGAGATTATACGTTTGACCTTTCACAAGTTAATCCTGAGAATATGTTTGAATTATTAGCGGTTGCTGGTAGTGATTATGAAAGTGTACAATTAAAAGAAGTAAATGATAAAATTTTTATAAATATTATGGGGACAAAAAAATGGGAAGGTTTTTCAGCATGTGGTTCATATGAGAATTTAACAGTAGTAGAAGGTAAATGTGAATTAGATAATGAACCACCAACAATAACTTTTATACCTGATGGAAGTACTACTTATATAAAAAGTAGTCATGTACAAATAGGAGTAGAAGATCAATTTTTAGATGAAGATAGTTTAAGATATGTTTGGAATAATTCAGATGAAACTCCAAGTGAAGAAGAATATATAAATACTTTTAAATTATCAGATTATATAATAATGCCAAGTGATAGTGGAACCTTTTATTTACATGTTATAGCTAAGGATAAATTGAATAATGTAGCTCAAGAATATCGTCAATTTTTATTAGATAATGAAGCACCAATTATAAATATTATTGGTGATTTAAGTGTAACAATTGATCGAGGTTCTGTTTATATAGATTTAGGAGCAACAGCTATTGATAATATCGATTCTGATGTTGAATTAATATTAATAGGTGAAGTAAATCCTGAAATAATTGGAACATATATGATAACATATATTGCTAGAGATGATGCAGGAAATGAAGCGACGGCAACCAGAACCATTAATGTTATAGACGTAGAAGCACCTATTATTACTCTTAATGGAGATAATCCAACCAATATATTTGTAGATAGTGTGTATAATGATTTAGGAGCAATAGCTATCGATGATGGAGATGGTAATGTAACTGATAAAATAGTAAAAACAGGAAATGTTAATACAAGTATTCCAGGACAATATGAGATAGTTTATACAGTAAGTGATAGTGTAGGTAATGTTGCAACCTTAACAAGAATAGTTAATGTTATCGATAATGTTGCACCAATAGTAAAGTTTGAACCTGATAAAAATAATGAATATAAGAAAAGTCATAATACTAAAGTAACGATTACTGATAAACATAGTGATGTTGATGCAGGAAATTTAAAATACTTGTGGACAAATAATACTAATACGCCAAGTGAAGATATTATTGACAATATTTTTACTAATGGTTCAACGATAGGAACAACAGCTAATATTACTGGTACCTATTATTTATGGGTATTAGCAAAGGATACAGCAGGTAATATTACTATTGTTCGAAGTAAAGAATTTAGATTAGATAATACCAAACCAATAATTACATTAAAGGGCGAAAGTGTCGTAAATATAAATGCAGGAACAAAATATAATGATGCGGGTGCAAATGCTAGTGATGAACATAGTGGCATAAGTGGAAGTATAAGTGTAACTGGTGAAGTAGATACCAGTAAAGCAGGAACTTATACAATAACATATACAGTAAGTGATAGAGCAGGAAATCAAGCAAATCCAGTTAAAAGGACAGTAAATGTTATTGATAATGTTGGACCAATTGTAAAATTTGGAACAGATGGAAATAGTACTTATCAAAAGAATCACAGTACAACAGTTACAGTAAGTGATGAACATAGTAGTGTTAATAAAAGTAGTTTGAAATATTTATGGAATACATCAACAAGTACACCAAATGAAAGTGATATTAAAACATCATTTAATAACGGTGGAACAATAAGTACACCATCAGGTAAAACAGGTACCTATTATTTATGGATATTAGCCAAAGATATAGCTGGTAATAAAACAATTGCTCGAAGTAAAAATTTTAAATTAGATAATACTAAACCAACAATATCATTAAATGGTAGTGCTTCAGAATCACTTAGTCTTGGTTCAAGTTATAGCGATCCAGGTGCAACTGCTAGTGATAATATTGATGGAAATCTTACATCAAAAATAACAAAAAGTGGAAGTGTTAATGGTAATAAATCGGGAACTTATACAATAACATATACAGTAAGTGATAATGCTGGAAATAGTGCTAGTGTTTCTCGACAAGTAACAGTTAATACAGTAACATTATATCGTTACCGAAATTTAAAGAAATCATGTGATACGTGTTATGATACATGTTATCGTTATAAAGATGGAACTCCAACATATAGTTGTACAAGTGGATATTTAGATGGGACAAAATGTGTGACAACCGAAACAGTTACATCTAGATTTACTGAAAAATGGCATTGTTCACCTTCAGGAAGTTGGCAATGGGTTTCACAAGAATGTTCGGGAAACTGTAATAAACCTTGCTCTGATGGTAGTTCACCAAGAGATACTTATATAAGTAGTGACAATTGTCCACCTTCTAAGAAATGTACTAGTGCTATAGCTGGTACAAAAGATACTTGTACAATTACTTGGAAAGGATTTTGTTATAAAAGAACAGCTGCCAAAGTAACTTATAAATGTCCAAGTGGCTATACTGGTGGCGGAAGTTCAAGTACTTGTAAGCAAAGTTATGATTGTGATCCACATGATTGCAACTGTGATGAATATTGGGGAAGTTGGAGTTCGTGGTCAACTACTAAACGAACAGCATCTTCAACAAGACAAGTTCAAACAAAAACATGTACTGTTTGGCCATGTACTTAAAATGGATGATATATCAATTAGAGAAGGCTATGCCTTCTCTTTTTAAATTTGATAATTATAAAATTTTCTATTTAATAAATATTTATATGATTGTATTTTAATTTATATTATGGTAAAATTGGTATAGTTTAGAGGGTGTTAGTATGTACTTGAAAGAAATAAAAGCACATGGCTTTAAATCATTTGCTGATCGCATTAGAATTGAACTTAATCCAAGTATAACAGGTATTGTTGGCCCTAATGGTAGTGGTAAAAGTAATATTGTTGATGCAATTAGATGGGTATTAGGGGAACAATCTGTTAAATCTTTGCGTGGTAATGGAAATATGACGGATGTTATTTTTTCTGGTAGTAAAACACGCAATCCTTTAAATGTTGCTAGTGTAACCTTAGTATTTGATAATAGTGATCATTATTTGCCAATTGATTTTGATGAAGTATCTATCAAAAGAAGAGTATATAGTGATGGTACTAATGAATATTATATCAACGGTGAAAAATGTCGTTTAAAAGATATTACGGATTTATTATTAGATAGTGGTATTGCTAAAGAAAGTTTTAATATTATTTCACAAGGAAAAATAGACGAAATTTTATCCAATAAGCCATTAGAACGTCGAGTTGTATTTGAGGAAGCGGCTGGTGTATTAAAATATAAAAAACGCAAAGAAGAAGCTTTAAATAAGTTAGAACGCACCCATCAAAACATGAATCGAGTAAATGATATTATTAATGAATTAGAAGTTCAAGTAGAACCTTTAAAAGAACAAAAAGAGAAAGCTTTAGAATACCTTAAAGTTAAAGAAGAACTAGAAGAAATCGAAATTGCTTTGATTACTAATGATATAACTAAAATAAATTATCAATATCAACAAAATAAAAGAAAAATTGATGAATTAAATGAAGAATTAGTTTCCATTACAACAACTACTAATACTAATGAAGTAAAAATAGAAGAATTTAAAACAAAATTAAATGAATTAAATGAAAAAATAAATGTTAAACAACAAGAGTTATTAGAACTTACATCAAAAGTAGAAAAAATAAATAGTCAAAAACAAATTATTTTAGAGCGTAAAAAATATGAAGTAGAAGATAGTAAATTACATGATAATTTAATAGTTTTAAAGGAAAAAGAATTAGCTTTAAAAAATAAAATTAGTAATATTCAAAATGAAATAGATGGTAAACAATTAGAATTAAATCAAGTAATTCTTGAATACAATAAAGAAAATCATAATATCGAAAAAGTAAAAGAAGATAAAAATAATTTATTATTAGATTTATCTAATCAATTAAAAGTAGAAGCAGCTTTAAAAACAAAGATTGAAAATTTAAAAGAAAGTATTGAAAATAATAGTTCTTTACCTAGTGCTGTTAAAAATGTTTTAAATAATCCTAAATTACGAGGAATTCATAATGCGATTGGTAATGTTATTGAAGTAAATGATGAATATTCTATTGCGATATCAACCAGTTTAGGAATAGCTAGTTCATTTATTATTGTTGATAATGAAACTTGTACGAAAGAAGCGATTAATTATTTAAAAAGTACTAATGGTGGTAGAGCAACCTTTTTCCCACTTAATATTATTAAACCTAAAACGATTGAACAAGATGTATTAAATATTTTAAAAGCATCAGAAGGTTTTATTGATATCGCATCAAATTTAGTAAAATATGACCCTAAATATACTAATATTATCAATAATCAATTAGGTAATGTGATAGTTGCTAAAGATATAGATACCGCTAATTTAATTAGTAAAAAGATTAATTATCGTTATAAAATTGTTACTTTAGATGGTGAATTATTACATGTTGGTGGTTCTATCACTGGTGGTACTAAAGGTGTTAATCGTAATATTATTACAGAAAAATATGAATTAGAAAATAATTTAAGAGATTTAGATAATTTAACTAATGTTATTAAAAATATTGAAAATATGATTAATGAGTGTGATTATCAATTAAAATTATTAGAAGAAAAATTATATGTGATTAATAAGAAAAAAATTAATCTTGAAGAATATATCAATCATAAAAAAGATGAATTATCAGAACAAATAATGATGTTAAATAATACCAATAGTGAAATAAATGGTACAACTAATATTATTAATAATTCATTAAGTAATGAAGAAGAAAAGGTGTTAAAGGAATATTATGAAGCTTTAAAAGAAAAAGATGAAGTTAATAATGAATTAAAGAATTTAATTTTTGAAAGAAATAATTTAGCTGAAAGTCTTGAAGAATTTGAACATGAAATGAAGAAAGAAAATAATTTATTTAATATTAAAAATAATGAATTAAAAAATTTAGAAATAGAAGTTAATAGAATGGATGTTAAATTAGATACTTTACTTAATACTTTAAATGAAGTATATGGTATGACTTATGAGAATGCGATTCACAAATATAAATTGGAAATAGAAGAAAATTTAGCGAGAACTAAAGTAAATAGTTTAAAACGTAAATTAAAAGAAATAGGGGTAGTTAATTTAGGTGCACCAGAAGAATATAATCGTATAAGTAAACGTTATGAATTTTTAATTAAACAACGTGATGATTTAGTTAATGCGGAAAATACTTTAATAGACATTATTAAAGAATTAGATCAAGTAATGGAAAAAGAATTTATTGAAACATTCCGTATTATTAATGAAAATTTTAAAACAACTTTTAGAGAATTATTTAAAGGTGGAACAGCCGAATTAAAATTAACTGAACCAAATAATATATTAGAAACAGGTATTGAAATAATTGCATCTCCACCTGGTAAAAAATTAACAAGTATTTCGTTGTTATCTGGTGGAGAAAAAACATTTACAGCTATTAGTTTATTGTTTGCAATATTAAAATCTAGACCTCTACCATTTTGTGTTTTTGATGAAGTAGAAGCAGCATTAGATGAAGTTAATGTTGTAAGTTTTGGTGAATATTTACTCAAATTAAAAGAAAAAACGCAATTTATTTTAGTTACTCATAAAAAGAAGACAATGGAATATGTTGATACTTTATATGGTATTACAATGCAAGAATCAGGAGTTAGTAAATTAGTTAGTGTTAAATTAGAAGATATTTAAAAAGATTTTGTTGTGGAGAAAACAATTGAGTACAGATTTTTAAAAGAAGTAGAAAAACTACTTCTTTTTTTTTATTATAATTACTTTTTATGCTATATTTTAGCAGCAATTATTATAAATATAATATCATTGGTTATGATAAAATTAAACATTTAAAAATATACACGAAGGAGAATAAATGATGAGAAAGGGTTTTACTTTAATTGAAACAATGGCAGTATTGATTATAATTACTGTTATCTTATTGATTACAGTACCAATTGTAAATTATATTATTAAAGAAGTAAAAAAGGAATCATTTAAAGTAGGT
>JAAYOI010000049.1 GCA_012520435.1 Mollicutes bacterium | reverse complement strand
TTTTGGTATTTCATTATTAGATTGTATAATTAATGTTTTAGGTAATTTATTCTTACTATCTGTCAATATCTTAAGAATTGTATTTGTACCTAACCCAGATATTACAATAATTGAATCATCATCAATTATACTAATTATTCCAAATTCAGTATATACAATATTCATAATTGAATATATTAAACTACTTACGATAATAAATAAAGTATTATTAGGTATTACATCTCTTACTGCTTTTTTAAATAATGCTTCTTCAGCTATAGTAGAAAATATAAGGATTTTAAAAATAAAATAAATAAATGATACATCAAATAAATCAATAATCATTTTTGTATTATCATCAATACCTAAACCAGGTAAAAAGGTTTCAGTTATTATACCACCAATAACATTAATTAATAATAATACACCTACCCATTTTAAAATAAACAAAACTTTTGGTTTTAAACTATACTTTTCTTTAAATTTAAAATATCCATCCTTTATATTATTTTTATAAATTAAAACCATTATAAAGAAAAATACTAAATCTGCAATAAAATTAATTATTACTGAATCATAATTCCAAACTAACTTCAATAACTCTGTTATTATAATAGTATAAGATAAATAAATAAAGAATACTATTAATGTTTTACCTAATATATTAAATTTATTATTTTTTATCTAAATCCTCCTACCGCTTTATAATTTTAACAAATTTATAGATAATAAGCAATATATATCTAAATCAATAGACATTGTTTACAGTTTTTTCCAAATATAAATATTTTAAAAATTGTGCTTGACTTTGAAAAAAAATTTAATATAATTAAAACTCCGGCGCCTGCAAAGCTTACCGGAGAAATCAATTGTTGGGGGCTATTTTAAAAGAATTTAAGTAGCCATTTCAACATTAAACTCTTTTCCACCTTCCCATTATATTACTACTACAATCTTAATATAACATAAAATGCCAAAGATTGCAAGAATGCAATTTTGGTCTTTTTTTCGTGTATTAAACTTAATCTATATTTTTTATAGTTTTTCTAATTTCTTCTTTCTTTTGTCTTAATAATTCTTGTATTTTAAAATCGCGATCAAAACCAATTCGATCCTTATTTTCCTCTCTTATTTCTTCAATTAATTTATTAATCTTATTTTGTGTTTCTTGTTTTAATAAGTTTTTCTTTTCTTTCAATTCTTCTTCTTTTATATTTAAATTATTCAATCTATTATTATTTATTACTTTAATCTTATTATATAATTCTTTTGAATTATAACTTATTAATTCTTCTTTTTTTATCGTTTTATCTAATTCTATTATTTTTTCTATTAACTTCATATTTAAAGAACTAATATTATTTTCTTCACTATATCTTTTACTTTCATCATTTAAAATAAATGGTTTAACTACATTATATATATATTTACTATTTAAATATATTTTAGTTTCTCTAATAAATGTATCTTCTAATTTTGTTATCTTTTCAGTATCTTTTGAATAACCTAAAACTGTTACATAATTATCTACACCATATTCGTATATATATCCCATTTCTACTGCTTCTTTTATTATTATTTTAGCAGCTTCTTCTAATGATAATTTTTTTAATTTTAATTCACTAATTAGGATATCACCATCACTATTTAATGGTGTTACTTCAACAACTTTATCATTTTTATCTAATGTTAATTGAATACTTGGATTAATATCAACTATCAAATAATTATATTCTTTTTTTTCAAATAATTTATAAATACAATAACTACCTATACCTAATACAAATATTAAAATAAATAATAATGCTTTTTTCATAGTGACCTCCAATTATTTAAATAAAATAGATTTATTTGGACCTAATAACCTTTCGTATGCAAGATATTGATAT
>JAAYOI010000009.1 GCA_012520435.1 Mollicutes bacterium | reverse complement strand
CAGGCATACTAAATTTAAATACATTAGAAAAAACTATAGCCATTACTGCCATCATTAAAATTGGATATAACAAACTCCAAACAATCCCCAAAACACTTCTTTTGTATTTTACTTTAAAATCACGAGAAACTAACTGTTGCATTAAAAAAGCATATTTTTTAAAGTTATAAATTATATTTTTGATAAACACTACAATCTCTCCTTATACTACTTCTTCTTATTTCTAAATAATTATATCATATTTAATCAATAGGTTTCAATTCATTGGCTACTTTTGTCATATTATTTGTCTTTTTTGTAAAATGGATTATTACAAACATAAACATTAAGTTTGTAGACAAATGATTTATGATGTTTCCTGAAACAAATGCTGCTCCTAAATATAAAAATAATATTAATAGTCCCGTACTGGTAACATAATTAAAATTGATAATCCATTGTCTAAATAAAAATAATAATAAATACAGATATATTCCCAAAAATAAAATTAAACCAGTTAATCCAAAAGCATAATATTGTAATACAAAATCCCTTTCAATGTTAAAGATATTTTGTATTCTTGTATTAGTTATGCCAAATAATTTGTCACTTGGATTATTATTGATTTCAATTACCCTCTTTACCATTGAAATTTCTAAAAAACGATAATCTATTCTTTGATTAACAGGCAACTGTAAAATATCATACCAAAAATCCGGATCATATTGATATGGATATGATTCTAATATGAATTTCTCATGAATTCTTTTTTCTTCATAATTATTTGAAATGTATTCTATCTTGTCTACCTCTATTAAACTAGGGTTAAGGTTATTAGCGACTAATTCTAGTTGTTTGTTGCTTGTTAGTTTATAACTAATGTTATTATAAGTATTAAGCCTGTTATTAGCTGGTGATATAGGTAATAATAAAATATAAATAATTGTGATTACTAATGAATTAATGATAATTTTTTTATTTAAATCAAATTCCTTTTTTTCAATGGAAAAAAATACATATAACCAAAATAACATAAAAAATACAATTATAGTTCCATAACTTGAAACTCTAGTACCTAACATAAGTGCACTGATGAGTAAAATAATTATTAAAAGAAAATCATTTCTTTTTTTGTTCTTTATGTATAAATAATAAATAATCGGTAATAAAATTAATAAAATCATACTTATTTGATTAGCATACATAAATAAACCTTTTGATGCTAATTCAGAATATATAAATTTATGATTTGTAAACCAAGTAAAAATATTTCCTAGTATAATTTCATCATTATAACTTCCATAAGATAATTTTAAAATATTTAAAATAATAATGCTTCCACTGATAATTATTACCAAACTCTTAATTACTTTATAATAATCTTCCTTGGTTAACTTTATATAATACAAAGTATATAAAAATATTACAGGAGTTGTTAATTTTAATATTTGAAGGCTTTCCTTAAACAATGAATAATTAAAATTACCTGGAACTAGAGAATTAAAGTTTAATGCATTTAAATGATGAAAAAAGATATATATGATTACTAATATATAATAAAATATTAGCCACTTTAAATTTTTTCTAGATTCTTTATTAGCAATTATAACGGAAAAGAATATAATAAAAATTACAATAATTCTTATTAGAGTTGTTATACTATTATAAAAATAACGAGTATCGAATATTGGATAAGTTATCATAAATAATAATAATAAATTTTTTATTTTCTCTTCGTTTATTTTCATAATTTAATCTCCTTTAATTAACTAACTAAATTATAACATAATTTGACAATTGAACAAACAAAAGATACTTTACTTAAAAGTATCTTTTGTTAAGTATCTGTAATAATCTGAATTCAATATTGCATCATTTAATTCTATTTTTTTATTTACTTTTATAGATGTTTCTTTTACATATTCTTGATTGTCATAACTGGAAATATGACCACCTTTATAGTAAATATTGCCATCATACCAACTGTAATCAGGGAAATAAATGAAATTATCATGATTGTTACTAAAAGCATCTGTGCCAACATAATGTTTTTTATCAAAATTAAGTCCAAATAAATTAGCCAGCGTTGGTGTAATATCAGATGAATCAATAATTGTATCCACATCTTTGGAATCGATGTTATTATGCCAAATGATAAACGGAACATTTTGAATTAAATTAGTATCATAAATGTTTTTTACTTCATGAACTTTGGAATAACCATAAGCATAATGATCTGTGAATATTACTAAAACAGTATTATCTATTAACTTATCTTCTTCTAATCGTTTTATTAGAGTTTGTAAAAATTCGTCTGTTATTTTACTCAATTCCTTAATGCATGTTAATTCTTTATCATTACCTACCAATAATTTTTTATTTTCTTGAAATATTTTTGAACATAAAGTATTAGTTTCATCATATGGACCATGAGCTGAAAAAGTTGTAATAAAACTCATAAATTTTTGGTTTTTACTTGGAACGATTAATTTGTATATGTCATCGTTTGTAATAAGTTCCCTATCATCCATTGTTTCGCTTGAAAATTCCATATCAATTAAAGAGTAATGATTATCAAACCCTAGCACTTTATGTAGATTAGTTCGATTATAAAAGTCACCATAATTGAAATGGATTGAATTTGCACTATACCCTTTGTTTTTAAACAAATTAGGTAGGCTAAATGGAAATAAATTTCTAGAATAGTTATAAGAAGCATTTCCTTGAATTGGAGTGTGTAGACCTGTAATTGATGAAAATTCAGTATTAATGGTGGCTCCACTTCCGAAAGCTGGGGCATAACGATTTTTAAAATTCCAACCATTTTTTTGTAAACTTGATAACGTTGGCATCACTTCATCATTAACTAACCAACTATCAATACTTTCTAACATAATCATAATTAAGTTTTTATCCTCAAAAATGGCGTTTAGTTTATTCTGTTCTTCAATGTTTGCTTTTAATCTTTCGCTATTGTTATCTTCTACTAATTTGATTAATTCTTTTCTATCGCTAAATAACTTTTTATTGACATTTAAATATATATCCCTGAAACTCTTAAACTTCTATTTGAATTGGCATATGTATTATAAACATTTCTTGGATAATTCCAAGCATCCCACTCAAATTCAGAAACTGGTTTACCAAGTAACGAAAGTGCACTAAAGCGAGTAATTAAGACTAAAGTGATCATTAGCACAAGGTATGTTCTCTTTTTAAACGTTTTATAAAAACCATGACTTTTTCTTATGAGTAGAATATTAATAATACCAATTATTAGTGTAGTTACGAAAAACAATATAGTCATCTTGCCAAAATAACCTAATACAAAATTTAAGTTTTGATTAGCTTCACCTGCTAACATTAAATCATTCACTGTAAAAAACTTATTTAAAATTTTAAAATGAATTACTTGAGATAAGGTGAAAAACCAAAAGAAAAGGTAAATAAAACCGTAGAAAATACTTGATGTTTTTTTAGGCAATTTGTATATAATCAAAATAATTATCATTATATAACTTAAACTAAATAGTAACGGTGATAATCTCATGGTAGGAAAAAAGTTTATCGGCTTCCTTGAAAAGAACCTAATTCCCACGTCTAATATTAAGAAAGACATTATAATGCCAATTAATGTAATTAAACTTAACCAATCAGTTTTTTTAATAATTATTTTAGTTTTTTTCTTTATTCTATAAGGTAACGTTCCAGCATCACCAGTATAGTTTTCACTATTCATAATACCTTTAGCAGTATCTAAATCTCTAACAAAGGTTATTTTTATATTAGTTATATCCCCTTCTACTAACTTCACCATTTCATTATGTAACGTAAATATCTTACAAGAATCAGTCTTTTCTTGTTTTTCTTTGTCACTAGTTTCATTATAAAGTTTCATTAACTTTTTAATATTGAAACTTTGCGGTGATTGAGCTTGAAACATCTTGTTTCTATTAGGAATATTTGACACCTTTTTATTATCAATAGATTCAAAAATTGTATCAGTAACGGGAATCGCTGTCCCTACCGCACCATACTTTAATACATTATCAATGTTATCATTGATAATCTTTTGGGTTATGAAAGGTCTTACTGAATCGTGAATCATAATTACGTCATCATCGTTTAATCCATATTTATCTAAAATATAATTACAGCCATTCATAACAGATTCATTTCTTGTTGAGCCGCCTTCTACTATATCTATTTTGCTGGAATCTTTTATATATTTATTTATTATTTCTTTTAAATGTTCTGTATGGTTTGCTATACAGACAATTATTATTTTATCAATTTTGTTGTTTTTTAAGAATTGTTCTAATGAATAAATAATAATGGGTTTGCCATTTAACATTAAAAATTGTTTGGGTAATTTAGTATTATTCATTCTACTACCATTACCACCAGCTAATATTTCTGCATATATCATATTATCACTACTTTCATTTTTTTGTTGTTTTCCAGTCATCGAAGGTCATATAATAAAATTTAACATCTTCATCTAAATTGTAAAATAACTTGTATCTAACATCTAGACTGAAATCAGGTATAGGTGTAGACATCCATACATAATCATTATATGGCAATATAGGCACGCTCGCACTACTGCTGTTTTCACTCATTTCCTTTATATTTTGAAGTCTTTTATAATCTATATAAGAAATATACATATAAATATTTAAGAGATAAATACCAAATGCAATTGAAGTTAGAATAGCTATTTTTTTAATGTATTTGATTGAATTATCGTTTACCAAATAATCGATTAACTCAAGAACATAAATAATAAACATAACATATGTAGCTAAAAAGCATCTACTTCCTACTGGTGTAACAAATAATAATGGTAATACTATCGTTATTATTGAAGATAAATAAAACATTAACTTCAGTTTCTTAAATTTATCTGTAATAACAATAAAGGTAATTACAATAATACTTAAAAAATGTAGGGCTGTAAATAAACCTTCAAAATATATTGTATATTTTAACAAAATTGACCAACCAGGATTAAGAATTGTAATTAGAGAATAAATAATGTATGCTACGTTAATTACATTTGATACTAATAAAATATCTTTTGTTATTTATAAATTTATACGTTAAATATATTAAAAGAACAGTAATAACCACGTTAAGTAAAAAGTTATTGAAAATCATTTCTACATATATAACTCTAAAGTAGTTATTCTTAAATATTAGTTTTATAATTTTTAAAACTTACAACAAATTCATTATACCAAAAATATCCTATTTTTAAAATAATATAAATAAAAAAGAAAACACCGTGATAAATTTCATTTGGAATTCCGTGTTTATCACCATATTTATCAGCATTTTCTTTTAATGTTTGTTCTACTTCATTGAGTGGAATATATCTTAATTCAAATTGTCCATCTTTTTCATGATCAGTATATTCAGTATTGTCTAAATTTGGTTTTTCATCGGTTTT
>JAAYOI010000048.1 GCA_012520435.1 Mollicutes bacterium | reverse complement strand
TGAATTTACGGAAAAAAAATTTGAGAAAAGAGAAACTATTATTAAAGGTATTGATGGTGTATTATTATTAAATTTTGATGAAAAAGGACAAAAAAATAATATTAATGCCGAAACCCTTTTGGTATTATATGATGCTTTTAGATTTAAAAAGGACATTTATTTATGGAAAAGAATGTCTAAAGATAGAATTAGTAATATAGTTACTAGTTTTTCACCCATTGTTATTAATGGTAATATTGCTGAAATTCCAATGATTAATAAGGTTCAAAAGGATATTCTTACTTATCTAGCACGTTTTAAAGATAAGGAAAGTATGTATAATGGTCTTGTAGGTGTTATTGCGGAAAGAACATTTAAGGATAAAAAGAAAGAAAAAGAATTAATTTGTCAAACTGAAATAAATTCGCTTTTAGATAAAGAAATGATTGATAAAAAGACAAAGGAACAAATCGGAACAAAGATGGATTATTATATAATTAATGATAAAGGATTAGAATATTTAGAAAATGATAAAGTAAAACATAAAAATAAAGTGAAATCATTAGAAGCATACATATAGTATGCTTTTTTTTCATATTATATAATGGTGATAAAATGGTAACTAAAGAAGAAGCGTTAGCGATTGCTAATAAGTTGGGGATTACTTTTGATAAATTCTCATTTGCTGATTTTTTAACAGGAATTAATGTTGAATTAGAACATGGGCTAGTAAATCCTTATACTAATGTTACAAACGATGATTTAGAAATGACAGTTAAAATTGCCCTTGCACATTTAAATGAATTACCTAACTATTATAATCCAGAATATGGTTTGTTACAGTTTGAACAATTTCTAAAAAGTAAATTATAATGGTATATTACATACCATTTTTATATTTTAGAATTAAATAAAGTATGATATAATATTAACAGTTGGTGATAATATGAAAAATAACAAACGATGGTGCCTAAACTTAAATATTTAAGTATATAAATAAAAAAAATATTTAAGTTAGGAGGAATTTTATGGAAAATAAGAAAAATATATTAACTGGTGATCGTCCTACTGGCAGATTGCATTTAGGACATTATTTTGGTTCCTTAAAAAAACGTGTAGAATTACAAGATAAATATAATACTTATATCATAATTGCTGATGTTCAAGCATTAACCGATAATTTTGAAAATCCTAAAAAAGTTAGACAAAATATTTATGAAGTTGCTTTTGATAATTTAGCGGCCGGAATTGATCCTAATAAAGCTACTATTTTTATTCAATCTTTAATTCCAGAAATTGCCGAATTAACCGTATTTTATTCTAATTTAGTAACTATTTCGCGATTACAAAGGAATCCCACTGTTAAAAGTGAAATAAGTCAAAAAAAGGAATTATTCGGTAATAAAGGAGAAAGTGTTACTTATGGTTTTTTAGGTTACCCAGTAAGTCAAACTGCTGATATTACTGCTTTTGATGGTGCTTTAGTTCCGGTTGGTGAAGACCAATTACCAGTTTTAGAACAAACTCGTGAAATTGTACGCAAGTTTAATAGTATTTATGGGGAGACTCTAGTGGAACCAGAAGCTATTTTAAGTTCTAATACTCG
Source organism: Mollicutes bacterium (assembly GCA_012520435.1). Classification (GTDB taxonomy): domain Bacteria; phylum Bacillota_I; class Bacilli_A; order RF39; family UBA660; genus JAAYOI01. Next base: position 3,666 of record JAAYOI010000048.1, on the reverse strand, counting down.
TATAAAAGGTTTAGATGGTAATGAAAAAATGGGAAAAAGCTTAGGAAATGCGATTTATCTTGCTGATTCATATGAAGAAGTAAGAGAAAAGATTATGAAAGCCGTTACTGATCCTAATCGTATTAAAAAAGATGATCCGGGTAATCCTAATGTTTGTATGGTTTATTATTATCATAAATTAGTTAATGAAGAAAATATTAAAACGGTCTGTGAAGAATGTAAAAAAGGCAAACGTGGTTGTGTTGATTGTAAAAAGGATTTAATTGAAAGCATGATGAATTTTTTAAAACCAATTCAAGAACGTCGTCGTTATTATGAAGAAAGACCTGAATTGGTTGAAAAAATATTAATGGAAGGAACCAAAAAAGCTAGAGAAAAAGCCAAAGAAGTAATGAAAAGAGTTAGAGAAAATATGAAAATAGATTATTTTAAAGAATCGTAAGATTCTTTTTTTGTTTAAAAAATAAATTTTTATGGTAAAATAAAAATGAGGTGTAAAAATGAATAAGGTAGCAAAAAGAGAACGTGTTGATAAAATTAATTATTATTTAGATATTGCTGAAACAGTTTTAGAAAGGTGTACTTGTCTTCGAAGATTATTTGGTGCAGTAATTGTTAAAAATGATGAAATTATTTCAACTGGATATGCTGGTGCTCCTAGAGGACGTGCTAATTGTATCGATTTAGGTTATTGTGCAAGAGCAAAACTAAATATTCCTCGCGGTGAACGATATGAGATGTGTCGTAGTGTTCACGCAGAACAAAATGCGATTATTAGTGCTGCACGTAAAGATTTGATTGATTCAACTTTATATTTAGTAGGTAAAGAAGCAGAAACTGGTGAATATGTTGAAAATGCAATGCCATGTATTTTATGTAAACGTTTTATTATTAATGCGGGAATAGAAAAAGTTATTATTCGTAATGATAAGCAAAATTATACAATAGTTGATGTTCAAAATTGGATAGAAAATGATGAAAGTTTGGATGGAAAATTTGGATATTAATAAAAAACCTTTTCATTATTAATTATTTTTGGTATAATTAATTAGAGAATAAAGGAGGGGTAAAAGTTATGGATAAATTATTAGTAATAAGTGCTAATAATACGCAAGTAGATGTTGATGTTATTCGTTATTTTAATTTAAATAATAATAAATATTTGGTTTATTCATTGAATGAAGTAGATGAACAAAATTATGTAAAGTTATATGCAGTTAAAGTAAATGAAAACGAAGGTTTAATTGGTTCTAATATTGTTGATGAAAATGAATGGAATATTGTTAAAGAAAAAATTAAAGAAATAATTATGGGAAATAAAGCTGGTAATTTAAATGTTGAAGATTTAGATTATCGTATGCTAACAAATTTAAGAATTAACGATTATCGTGTTTTTAAACTTTCTTTAGAATTTACTGAATTATTAAAAGCAAATAAAAAGGTTTTTGATCAAGTAGTAAATCCTATACCTGAAGAACAACCAAATATAACTCCAGAACCAGTTTTACCACCAGAAAACCCTACAACATCTACTAACGAACCAGAAATGGATTATCAAGCATTATATTTAGCTGAAAAAACTAATAATGAACGTTTAATTAAAGAAATAGAAGAATTAAAAAATAAAATTAATAGCATCAAAGATGCAATAAATAATTTAATTTAAAAATGAAAAAATGTATTTAAAAATAAATGGTAGATAAGGTATCTACCATTTATTTTGTCTCAATCATAAATGAAGTGAAAAATCATAAAATTATATGAGGTGAATATATGATGAAAAATGCTATAATTTATTATTATAATCTTAATCCTATCAATATTCACCAATCTAATAAACAATTTAGATTTTCAATAGATAATGATGAATATATATTAATGCCATATAATCGTCATGTTGATGAAATAAATTATTTAAATGATTTATGTTCACAATTACATCAAAAACAAATATATTGTCATCAATTTGTTCCTAATAACAACCATACCTTTATTACATATATTAATAATGTACCATATGTTTTATTAAAAATATATGTAAATAGTAAAGATAAAATTATTTTGAATGATATTATGGATTTTACTAATATTGTAATATCAAATAATTATAAGGTATTAAGAAGGGATAATTGGTTTGAATTATGGACTAATAAAATAGATTATTTTGAATATCAAGTAAGTCAATTTGGTAAGAAATTTCCTCTAATTAGGGAGAGTTTTAGTTATTTTGTTGGATTAGCAGAAAATGCGATAATGCTTTATAAAAATATATATAATAGTAATAATAATACCTTATGTATTGCACATAAACGCATAAAAAAAGATCATACTATTACTGATTTTCTTAACCCTTTAAATTTTATTATTGATATAAAAGTTAGGGATTCAAGTGAATTTTTTAAAGAAAGATTTTTTGATGATCATCATTATGATATATATGAAGAAATAATGTATTATTTAACTTATGGAAATATTAATACATACGATTGTATGTTATTTTTTACGCGTCTTCTTTTTCCTACTTTTTATTTTGATATTTATGAAGATATAATTAATAATGGTGAAGATGAAAAGGAATTATTAAGAATTATTAATAGAGTAAATGATTATGAAGAATTTTTAAGAAAAATATATACATATTTAAAAACAATAACCACCATTCCTGATATTGAATGGTTAAAAAAAACATAAAATAAAATTATTTTATGTTTACTACCTCTTTTACTTCTGGAACTTCTTCTTTAATAGCTGCTTCAATTCCATCTTTTAGAGTGATATCAAGCATATGACAGTTAGAACAAGCTCCTTTAATTTTGACATATACAATATTGTTTTCGTACTTTACAAATTCAATATTGCCGCCATCATTAACTAAAAAAGGCCTTAATTTGTCAATAATTTCAATAATTTTCTTTTCGTTTTCTTTCATATTCATCACCAACGCCATTATATAATATTTTCCCTTATTAGTAAAGCCTTTTTCTTTTTTTAATTATGTGATATAATTTTTACGAGGTGGCTTATGACCAAGTATAAAAAGGGAAAAATAGTAAAAGGAACGGTAACAGGAATTGAATCATATGGGGCTTTTGTATCACTAGATGAGTATTATAGTGGTTTAATACATATATCAGAAATATCTCATGATTTTGTTAAAGATATTCATGATTATGTACAAATAGGGGATATTATATATGTCGAGATTCTTGATGTTGATGAACAACTGTGTCAACTTAAATTAAGTATAAAAAATATAGATTATAAAAGAAATACTAATATAAGACGTAAATACATAAAAGAAATAGGAAGTGGCTTTAAACTTTTGGCGTCAAGGTTGCCATTTTGGGTTGACGAAAATCTTAAAAAACAAAAAAATAAATTGAATTCTATTGACAAATAAAGACATAAATGTTATATTTAATTACGTCTAGTTACCTTGTGGGCGATTAGCTCAGTTGGTTAGAGCACCTGCCTTACAAGCAGGGGGTCATAGGTTCGAGTCCTATATTGCCCACCATCTGCCGGAATAGCTCAACTGGTAGAGCAACTGACTTGTAATCAGTAGGTTACGGGTTCGATTCCTGTTTCCGGCACCATTATTTTGTTGTTGGAGGGATAGCGAAGTGGTCAAACGCGGCAGACTGTAAATCTGTTCCTTCGGGTTCG
>JAAYOI010000008.1 GCA_012520435.1 Mollicutes bacterium | reverse complement strand
TGTGTTATTCCTAAAATTGGAGGATCAGTATCTAACTTGCTACAATCTCCTTTTACTACTCTTATATTATTATAAGTTCCTGATGCACAAAACACTCCATTACTCACATTTTCTACCTTTAAATCTCCTCTTTCATTTTTAAATATTTTCCCACTTATAAAATTCACATTTTCAATGTTAGGAGATATCCTATTATCATTTATATCTATACCTTCTTCTGGCAATTCTATAAAATTATTATCTGCAATATAAATATTAACTGCTCTAAATATACTTTTAACACTTTCCTTATATGCTTTCATCTTAACATCATTTATTATTTTTGTACTAATTGGAAGTGCTATAACAACTATTACACTCATTATTACTAAAACGCCTAATATTTCTATTAAAGTAAAACCTTTCTTTTTTATTTCTTTTTTTAATTTTGCCATCTTTACCACCATTATAATTGTAACAAAAAAAGTTACATACATGCAATTATTTTAATACACATATATAATTATAAACAATTAAAAAAAGCGAAAAATTCGCTTATTTATTTATCGATGTAAGTTTAAAAAAATTATATAATTTTAAAGCAATTTTATCCCAATTATTTTTTAATTCTAAATTAATATCATCTAAAATTTTTTCCTTATTATCATTTTTTTGATTAAAGCATTCATAATATAAGTATTTTAATTTATCTAAATTATCATCAAAACTTAATATTTTTATTTGTTCTTTTATATAATCATCAATTTCTCTTTCTTTTCTAGTTTTAAATTCATCCTTTTCTTCATTTTCAATAATTTCATAATTAATAGTACTTTCACTAACTCTTTCACAAACTTCAATCACTTCATTTTCTTCATCAAATAAAAGCTTACTTTTATAACACGATTCGCCATTTTTGTTAAAGATGATGGCAATAGTCTCTAATCCATTACTAAAAAGACAAGCATAATCAACTTCTATAATCTTTTTACTAGTAAATACTTCTGTTTTATCTTTGATTTTGTTTAATAATTCACTGTTTATTTTAACTTTATTAATTTTAAGATCTAATAAACTTTTATCATCTATTTTTAAAAAAGGTATTTTACGAATATGAGTTATATCATCATTAATATTCCAATCATAAAAATCATATAGTTTATTTTTAAAATTAAGTAAAATATCATATATGTAATTCATTACCTTTTCCTCCTGATACAAAGATTGTTAAAATGATTAAAAATAAACCAATTGGTGCATATAAACATTCAATTCTTCTAATAATAAAGTTAACATATTCCGTAAAATTATACCCTATTGTCATTAAATTTAAATAACTTATAATATATATACTACCAATAATTGTTAATCCGAAACCTATTAAAAAGAAAAACATTCGTATAACCATATTATCACCTAATTAATTTTATTAAATTTTAATCTTTTTTATTTCTAATAAATAAATAAAATAAGTTAATTATATTAATAAAGAATACTTTTATTATCTTTAAAATTTTTGTTATAATAATAAAGAAGGAGGTTTAAACATATTAATTATTTAATATGTTAAAAAATATGGTATTAATAACATGTCTTAAAATCTTTTTTGTTCGTATTTTAGATGTATCATTAGGCACTTTTAGAACCATTTTAGTTGTTAAAGGTAAAAAATTAATTGCAAGTATTATTGGTTTTATTGAAGTTGCTATTTGGTTCATGATTGTAAGAGAAGCATTAAATACTGCTGATAATAATTTTTGGATAGTTATTGCATATGCTGGTGGATTTGCATCCGGAACCTATATTGGTAGTTTTATTTCTGAGCACTTTATTGAAGGAAATTTTGGTGTACAAGTTATTACTAATAAAGAAGATTTAGTTAAATTTTTGCGTGATAATGGATATGGTGTATCAGTAATCGATATTAAAGGACATGATATTGAGCAAGAAAAATATATGCTTTTTATTGAAATTAATAAAAAGAAATTTGACCATTTAAAAACAATGATTAAAAAATATGATCCTAAAGCTTTCATTGTCGTTAATGAAACAAAATATGTTCAAAATGGATATTTTAGATAAAAAACTACACAATTAAGTGTAGTTTTAATTTGGAAAACGGTATTTAAAATAATTTTTCTTTAGTGTTTGATTGGAAACGGCAAAATAATTATTAACTTTTTTATTTATTCTTGCATAATATTCTTCATTAACATCATCAACTAATTTTTTATATTTTCCTTTGGATGAAAAATACATTGCTTTATCAGTAATCCAACTACCAGTTGTAAAGATAACAATTCTTTCTTCTTCAGAAAATATATCTTTACCAGCATAATAACGTGGATCATAATCTAAATCAAACAAATTCGCAATCGTAGGTAAAATATCAAAAGTACTAGCTACTTGGGAATATACTTGTGGTTCCGTTTCACTATTATAAATAATAAATGGTAACCTATGTGAATTAAAATCTTCAAGGCGATTAATAGACGATGCTGCATTTAAATAACTACGTTCCATATTTAATGGATGATGATCGCCAAATAAAACAATAACTGTATCATCTAATTTTCCTTTTTCTTCTAAAGTATCAAGCAAATATTTTAAACCTAAATCAAGTTCAATAGCTTTGGCCATATACCTTTTTACTTTTACATTATATGGTAAATTTTTAACCTTATCCCAATGTGTAATAACAACCCCACAATGTCCTTTTTCATCATATGGAAAATGTGTTGTTGAAGTAATAATAAAACTGAAAAATTTATCTTGATCAATAAATAGCGGTAATGCTTCTTGCATTAAATTCAAATCACTTGGCCAACCCCATATTCGCTTAATTTTTAAATCATCATTATTATAAAATTTAATAGAACCCATACTTTTATGAAGAACTGTTCGTTCATAAAATTTATCAGAATAATTATGATATGAAGTACTATAATAATCACTCTTATTGAATAATGCAAAAATAGAAGTATCATACCTATTATTTTTATAAGCATTAGGAGTACATACAGTTGAACTAGGAACAATCGATGTTAAAGCAATAAATTCACTTTCTCCAGTTGTACAACTATATGGTGGTACATAAAAAGTATCAAAATACCATCCTTCGTTTGCTAGTTTATATAAAGTAGGTGTTAAATCTTTATTAATTGCAATCATATCAAAAGCTTCAACCATAATTAAAATTAAATTTTTATCTTTAAAAATACCTGTCATCTCATTTTTAGGAGTAATATTTTGACTTATATAAAATTCGTGAAGATTTTTAATAACCGAATTTTTTTCATTTGCTATCATTTCTAACCATTCACTATCATCAATATAACGTGTATAATCAGGTGCTGGTGGTGGTAATTCCTCTTCTTCTGGTTGTTCAATTGTTACTAACTCATCCTCTTTTGGATTAAGCATATAAACAAAATCACGCCAAAAAAATCTAACTGTTCCAAATTCTTTTAATGATAATTCTAATAATAAAGGTTTGTAATATAATGTTTTATTAGCTTGAATCTGGTTAGGATTTTGTAAAGCATTAATATATAATGTGGATAAAGAAAATAAGTGTAAAAAAATAGTAACTCCCAACATAACACAAATCTTTTTAAAAGTATATTTTTGATATATTAAAAATTTCTTTTTTACAATAAAAATAATTATTAATACAATAAATGGTATATAAACAAGTAAATAAATAGGTTTTATGAAAGAAAGAAATGGACCTATTTGATCAATTACTCTTCCAAGACCACCTTCGCCAGCTTTATTAAGTGACATATAATTACCCATAAAATTTTTAAAATCTAGTTGCTAAATAGTATAGGTACCTGCTAAAAAGGTAGTAAATAAAATTATTATTTTACTTACAATTGGTTTAAAGAAAGTACAAATGAAAGCAATTAAAGAACTAGTTGTTAAGGAAAATAAAATAATACGCACTAGTTCAATAGAAAATAAATTTTTAAATGTTAAACATTTAAATACTCCTTCTATAAATAAAAGACTAAAAAATAAACATAACATTATTTTAGTAAAATAAAATCTTTTTTGACGACTAGGTTTAAAAATTCTCATATCATACACCTTCTATATAAATTATACTACAAACCATTTAAATTCAATATATAAATCTTAAATTTAAGTGGTTTCTATCTTATTTTTTATTTCTTTTTTACCTTTTCATTAAGTATATTGAATAATTGTTTTATATCTTCATCTTTTAATGTTAAAGAAAATTCATATAATTCTTCTTTTTTTAATGATTCTAATTTAGTTTTAAAGGTATCTTTCATTTTTTCACTTCCTAATTATATTTGTTCCAAATTTTTATTATTCCTTTATCAAGCCACATTTTAACTTCCGTATAACAATTTAATTCCCTAGACGGCATTTTTAATATATAAATATCAATATCTTTATTGTATATTAATTTTTGAATTATCGTATACATTAATTCTGCAAAAGCTGATGGACCAATATATCCACTTATATTATTCTTATCTTCATTCATTAAGAAAAAAACATCGGTTTTTTCTAAATTACGATAATAATCAGTATGTATCTTCTCATAATCATCAAATTTTTCAATATATCGAGGATAATCTATAACTTCATAGCCCATATTTTGAAAATAATCTACCCAAAATAATACTTTATCTTGTAATTTGGCACTTCCCGATATAATTACTTTTTTTATAGTACACCTCGAAACTATTATATCATATTAATCTTATATAATTATTAACTAATTTTGTTTAAAACATTAAAAAACTCTTATTTCTAAGGGTTATTTTCATAATATGGTGGAGAATAAGGGATTCGAACCCTTGACCCCCTGCTTGCAAAGCAGGTGCTCTAGCCAGCTGAGCTAATTCCCCAAAAAGTATGTAATTTTTCCGATAACGGCTATTTGATTATAACATACTTTTTTTTTGTTTGCAATATTTTTTTACATTTTTTTAGTAAAACAATTTAACTACATAAGTCATCAACATATCTTTCAATTTCTAACCATGAATTTACTCTATCAATATCAACTTCTATATATTCATTATTAGGAGATGTGAATAAAACAGCCTTTATCCCTTCTTATTTTAATTTCTTCACTATTTCAATAGAATCATCAATCATCAAATCAACTTTATTTTCCTTACATGCTTTAACTTTACTTTTAGCGCGAAAAACAATTTTATCAACATTAATTTTATGCTTTTTAAAATAATTCTTAGTAGCTTCAATTACTCCATCAAAAGGTGTATAACAACGAGCTGTTATAATAATAACCTTATGACCTTTTTCACTTAAACGTTCAATTACTTCTTTTATATTATCTTTTAAAGTATATTCATTAATCATTTTCACTATATATTTATCATAAAAAGAAAATAATTCATTATCAATTTTAGCCACATGAAAAATATTGTTAATAAAAACCATATCATCAGTACAAAAATATTCTTTAGCATACTTTATTATCAATTCATGAGAATTAGTAATTGTATCATCAATATCAACACCAATAGTCATAATATCCCTCATTTTATATTACATATTATTAATTTAACTATTAACCATATATTTATTTTTATATTCTACTAATACTTCTAACATTTCTGCCACAATAACCTTATTAACACGATTCCAACCAATACTTTCTTTTAGTACATTTTCAATCTCATCTAATGGAATATAGCGTAATTCAAAATTACCTTCTTTTTCATATTTTGTATAATTAGTTTTTTTTAAATCATACATTTTATCTGTATGAACAATAAAATAATTAATACTTAAACATGAATTAATACCTATCTTAGGATAATCTTTTATATAATATTTTATTTCAAAAAAAGGTTTAAAATCATCCTTTTGTAATTCAATTCCGGTTTCTTCTTTAACCTCTCTTTGAATTGCTTCAATTAAATTTTCATCATCTTCAACATGACCACCAGGAAACTGATAAGTTTGTCGTTCAAATCCTAATAATATTTCCTTATTAGATGTAATTAATAAGGCTTTAACTTTTTTAATATTATTATTAATATCCTGTTCTTTTAACTTATCACGATTATATAATATTATTTTCATCATCTTACCTCTTCTATGTTTGTTTTTTATTCGTTATTTTCAAGTATTCCAACTGTTTGTTCAACATCTAAAACAAAACTAATACCAACACCAATATTATTTAATTCTGTTTCATTCACAATTTTATTAAGAATATTATCGGTTTTTTCTTTTTCTACAACCATAAGAATAATTTCTTTTTCTGGTTCAATTGGTACCCCAAGAATTTTAATTGTTTCACGAACACTTGATCCTCGTCCATTAATAATGGTACTACCTCTAGCCCCCACTTTTTGTGCTACTTTTATTACTCGCTCAGCCATTCCTTTTTTAACAACAATAACAATTAATTTATATTCTTTATTATTCATGATTAATTATCCCCTTTCTTATTTAAAAGTTTAGATATGCCAATGCATTTTTTTAAATCAAGAACAAGAGCAATGCCATGTCCCGGTTTATTTAATTGTTCTAATTCAGTAATTTTATTAACTATTTTATTTACCTTAGAATCTTCCACCACCATTAAAATAATTTCTTTTTCTGGTTCGTATTTAATTCCTAAAATTTGTTCATAAATCCTTTTTTCAGCAGCACCTTTTCCAAACATAATAGTATTACCTTCTAAACCAATTTTCTTTAATTTCGCAATTAAATTAGTAGCTCGTCCTTTTTTAACAATAGTAATGATTAATTTGTAATTATTCAAACTATTAGTGTTATTATTTTCCATTATTATTCCCCCCCTTTAGTTTTTATTTCATATATTACACCTAATATCATAATTGATAAAATGGGAATTAAAGCTACCATTGCAACTAAGCCAAAACCATCAATCAATGGATTGCTCATTTCAATAGCCTCAGACATAGCTACCGTTATTGAAAGAAGAATAGAAACAATCATTGGTCCCGTCACAACCCCACCAGCATCAATAGCCATTGCTAAAAATAGAGGGCTACAAAATTTAGATAGAATAAAAACTAATAAATATCCAGGAATAATAAAATATAGTAATGAAATTCCTATATATATTCTGATGAATGAAAAAACTACAGAAAAAGCAACGCCAATTGATAAAAACAACATTACTAATTTTTTACTTATAGAACCAGATGTGACTTCTTCTATTTGATCATTTAATATCTTAACAGCCGGTTCTGCTAAAGTAATAACTATTCCAATAATAAATCCTATAATTATTACTAACCATTTATGCTCAAATTTTCCTAGTACTAAACCTACTTCTTTACCAAAAGGAACAAAACTAATTTCAACACCATACAAAAATAATGTTAAACCAATAAAAGTTATTATTAAAGCATGTATAATTTTTAAAAATTCTTTCTTTGGCATTTTTAAAATGATAAACTGTAAAATTAAAACAATAACTAGTAATGGTAACATTGCAAATGATGCATCTTGTAAAGCACTTAAGAATTTATCCATTTAAACTATCACCCCCAAAAGGAGTACTGCTAGAATGGGTCCTATTGAAGCAAGTCCAACATAACCAAAACTTTCACTTGTCTCTTGTTGTGTACCATTGAGAGATGCCATACCTATTCCAAATGCTAAAACAAAAGGTACAGCTGTTGGTCCGGTGGTTGCTCCACCAGCATCAAATGCAATAGCTAAAAATTCGGTTGGTGAAATAAAAACCATTATAAAAACAATGATATAACTAATTATTAAAATTTTTCTTAATGATATTTTATAAACAAAACGAATTGCCGCTAATGCAAAAAAAATTCCAACTCCTAATGATATTGTTATTACTAATATATATTTATTTACAAAAGTTGCATCAGAAATAGAAGCAAGTTGATTAGATAATAGTTGAACCCCCGGTTCTGCTACAGTAACTGCAAAGCTTATAGCCATACTAAAACCAATAATAAACCATATATTTTCTTTTTCAATCATTTTTTTACCAGCAATACCACCCAAAGTAATTAAACTATTTTCTACACCAATTAAAAATAAAGCAAAACCAATTATAGTTATAATTGTTCCAAAAACATAAATTAAAAAACTATCCAATGTAATTCCAACAAAAAAAATTTGTAATATAAACATTACTATTGCAAGCGGTAATACTGATTTTATAACATCAATAACTATATTTTTTAAACTCATGTTTTCCTCCAATCATTTGGACAATTACTATATAAATTATAACATATTTTTATTACAATTTAAAAGACCAAGTTAATTGGTCTAATATATTTTACATTTTCTAATTTTGATAAATTCCTCATCATCACTGTTTATAAAATTTTTTTACATCTTAAATAATATGAAAATCCCATAGAATTAGAATCACTACTATTTGTTTTTACTATTTCAAAATATTTTTTTAAAATTTTTTCAAATTCTTGATAATTCATATTAAATTTATCTGGTCTTCTCATATATTCTTCTATTTTCATCATTATTTTACCACTTTTACTTTCTATGTTGGGAATATCAAGTACTAATTTACCATTAGGTTTAAGAATACGATGCATTTCCTTAAGGCTTTTTTCTACATAATCTTTTTCGAAATATTCAAGTACTCCTATACATGCTCCAATATCAAAATAATTATCAGCAAACGGTGTTTCATGAATACTACCACAATATAATTTATCAATTAATAATCCTTTTTTCAATATAAATTCATTAAGTAATTCAATATTTTTACTACTTATATCAACACCATGATATTTTGATGGCCATTTATCATAACCTTTAAACATAAAATTAAGACAACATCCTAAATCAATAAAATTCATATTGGAAGTGGGTTCTAAAAACTCTTTAATTTTGATATTTTCGCTTCCTATATTATCGTTTTCTAATTCTTTCTTATAAATAAGATAATCAGGATCATTAGTAATATATTCAGGTAAGTTTTCATATAAATTAATCACTTTTTTTCCAAGTTCAATTGTTTTATTATAAGATTTAGCTACTAAATCTAATTGTTTATCCATTTTTATCTCCTTTCAATTATCTTTTTTTATATATCCTTTTCGCAATAATCATTGAAGCAACATATTGTACTAAAAGCAAAATTATGCCACCAAAAATTATAATCATCCATAACATTGCGCTAGTTAATGAAAAACTCAAATTAAACATACCTTCCAAATTAGATGCGGTATAGGGATCAGAAAGGGCTAAATAGGCTGAACAAAAACACATAAAAATTAATACTATTATTGAAAAAATATTAACTATTTTTAAATTATGTTGGAATGTTTCTACATTATCATTTCTTATACGAGCTTGTTTACCAACATAAATACTACCAAATATTCCTGGTAATATATTAAATACGGGAACGCCCATAAAAAAACCAAATATACAAATTGAAAAAAATAAATGTATTATTATCAACCAAATTTTGTTAAAATTATAAAAATTATTAATCAATTTTTTCATAAAAAATATATTTAAAATTATTGTTGTTAATAAACCAAGTATTGCCCCAATTAACATATTCCATTTAGCCAAATAAAAAATAAACCAAAACATCAAAAATGGTATGGTAAAAATAAAAATATGGGTTCAATTATAATAAAAGCAAATACTTTATCAAAAAAATAAATTTTTTTATTCATAAATTCACCCCTATTATTGTTCTACATTAAAATATAATATTACTTACTCTTTTTAGAAATTACAACTTAGGTTATTAATCTATTTCAATATTATGTACTTCTTTCATATATAATTGATAATCAATTTCTTCATAACAAACAAACACAACAACAATATTATCATCTATTATTTTTTTAATAGTATTGACTGCTATTTCGCACGCTAAATCTTTAGGAAATCTATATACTCCTGTACTTATGCAAGGAAAGGCAATTTTAACTATATTTAGCTTATTTTCTTTTTGATATTCTTTTGCTAGTTTAATACAATTTTTATAACAGCTTTCTAAAAGTTGTTTTTCATTATACTGACCATCTCTATATATAGGACCAACCGTATGAATAATTTTATCACATGGTAATCTATAAGCATTAGTCATTTTGGCTTCGCCAGTATTGCATCCGTTTAATTTTTTACACTCTTCTAGTAATTCTTTCCCAGCCTTTCGATGGATTACTCCATCTACGCCACCACCACCTAATAATGTTTCATTTGCCGCATTAACAATAATATCTACATTAAGATTAGTAATATCACCTTTGAAAACGATTATATTTTTCATATGGGCTATTATCCTTTCTTTTATCTAAATAAATTATATCACATTTTTCTTAATAAAGTTGTTGAAATATTTTATATATTATTCCATAAAAAAAGCCCATAGTTAGGCCTTTTTCAACTATTTATTTTAATTTTCTAAAATATATTTTAAATCTTCTATTGCTTTGTCAATATTTCTCATTCCGTTTCCTATTGGGTAATATGTTGGATAAACATCATATTCAATATTCTCAATCTGCTTCCTATAACATTCCAACTTTTTAATGATGTAACATTCCTTCCGGTTGGATTCATAAATATGAACAATACATCGGGATTATTTTCACAACCACCATTATATATTGAATTTAATTCCCTAGCGCCATATTTTTCTTGCAATCTATCATATTCTTTATTTAAATCTATTATTTTCATAAAAACACTCCTATATTTGATCATACATTATTTTAACAAATAATAAAACTGCGTAGATTTTCTCTATCTCGCAGTTTATATTTATCTCCAATATTTTGGAGTTTATTTTAAAAATGGTCGGGAAGACAGGATTTGAACCTGCGACCCCTTGGTCCCAAGCCAAGTGCACTACCAAGCTGTGCTACTTCCCGGAATAAACATATGGCGCGCCCGATAGGAGTCGAACCCATAACCTTTTGATCCGTA
>JAAYOI010000007.1 GCA_012520435.1 Mollicutes bacterium | reverse complement strand
TTAGTCGTAAAGATAATATTAATGAGGTAACTAAAGAAATTCAAAATGATGTTTATGAAGAAAAAGAAAAACATAAAATATTAATAAAAAAAGATTCTTAGGCATTGCCAAAGAATCTTTTTATTTCGATTTCAGCACTTTCAACTGAATCAGAGCCATGAATTAAATTACAAGTTGTAGTATTAGCAAAATCCCCTCTTATTGTTCCAGGTAAAGCCTCATACCAATTAGTTGGTCCCATTAAAATTCTAATACCTTTTATTACGTCTTCACCTTCAACAATCATGCCAACAACTGGACCTGAGGTCATAAATTCAACGAGATTAGGAAAAAATGGTTTATCAACTAAATGAGCATAATGTTCACGTAAAATTTTTTCATTCAAATACATCATTTTCATATTAGTAATTTTATATCCCTTATCTTCAATTCGACTAATAATACGTCCAATTAATTTTCTTTCACAAGCATCTGGTTTTAACATAACATAAGATCTTTCCATAAATTACCTCCTTAATTATTACTTAAAGTTTTATAATATTCATAACTTTTCATTGCTGCCTTCTTATTAGCTTCTAATAATTCTTGTGCTTTTTCGGGATTAACACGTTTTAACATTGAATATCTAGTTTGATTATTTAAAAATTCAGCATATAAATTAAAGTCAACATCTTTACTATCTAAAGTAAATTTAGCTTCAACAGGATTATATCTAAATGTTAAGAAATATCCACATTTAGTAGCTAATTTTTCATTTTCAATTGCTTCTTCTAATCCTCCTTTAATACCATGAGCAATACAAGGAGTATAAGCAATAATAATTGACGGTCCTTTATAACTTTCAGCCTCATTAAAAGCTTTAATTAATTGCATTGGATTAGCGCCTAAATTAACTTGTGCAACATAAACATGTGGATATGATAAAGCAATACGCGCTAAATCTTTACGATTGTTGGTTTTACCACTAGTTGCGAAAGAAGCAATACTACCAATGGGACTAGCCTTTGATGATTGCCCACCTGTATTTGAATATACTTGGGTATCAAGGACTAAGATATTAACATCATCATTACTAGCAAGCAAATGATCAATACCACTAAATCCTATATCATAGGCCCAACCATCGCCACCAATCATCCAAATGGAACGACTAATTAAATATTCTTTTAATTCCTTTAATTCATGAGGAACGGTATTATAATCTAATTTTTCATATACTTCTTTAGTAATTTTATAATCATCATAATTATCTAACCATAATTTAAATAATTCAGCATTCGGATTATCCATATTATTTTCCATAATATTTTTAATACGATGACGTATGGTATTACTAGCAACCAACATACCATATCCATATTCAGCATTATCTTCAAATAAGGAACTAGCCCAAGGAATAGTATATGGCATTGATGGTACACTAGCTCCATAAATAGATGAACATCCCGTTGCATTCGCAATTATTATTTTTTCACCAAATAATTGGGTTAATAAACGAATATAAGCAGGTTGTCCACATCCCGCACATGCTCCATGAAATTCTAATTTTGATTCTTTAAATTGACTACCTTTAACTGTATTAATATTATGAACACCTTTATAACTAATATTTTTTAATAAATAATCAAAAATGTCTTGTTCATGATTTTTAATTTCTTGATCAAATTCAGCTGGTATAAGAGCTTTTTCATCATCTTTACCTGGACATGTTTTAATACATAAACCACAACCCGTACAATCTTTAATCGAAACTCCAATAATATAATAATATTCACTTAAATTCTTTTCAATTGGTTTTACGCATCTATTTTTAATATACTCGGGAGCTTTATCATATTCCTCTTGATTAAGTAAAAATGGTCTAATAACCGAATGCGGACAAACAAATGAACATTGATTACATTGAATACAATTTTCACTTATCCATTTTGGAACAATATCAGTAATACATCTTTTTTCTAAAGCACTTGTTCCCCCAATAAAAGTTCCATCAGGTAACTCTTCAAAAGCCGAAGTTGGAAGTAAATTTCCTTTTCTTCTATTTATCATGGTAAAGACATCTTTTTCATCTATTTTACCATTAATAAAAATTCCATATTCCGTAATTTTTACTTCTTCTAAATAGTTAATAGCTTCATCAATAGCTAAATAGTTTGCTTTAACAACTTCTTCACCTTTACGTCCAAAATTTTCTTGAACATTCTTTTTCATATGTTCTTTCGCACTATTATAATCAATTATATTAGTTAAATACATAATAACACTTTCCATAATGGTACTAATTTTATTTTTTAAACCAACTTTACGTGCAAGTTCATAAGCATTAATGATATAAAATTTTAAATTTTTTTCAATTATTCTTTTCTTAATATCATCATTTAATGTTTCTATTATTTCTTCTTTGGTTTTAACAGTATTTAAAATAAAAGTACCATTATCAATTATTTCATTTAAACAATCGAATTCATCTAAATAACTATCTTTTGTAACAACTACTAATTCCGGACTTTCTACATAATAAGTAGATTTAATTGATTTATCCGAAAAACGTAAATGTCCTAAGGTTACACCACCTGATTTTTTAGAATCATATTGAAAATATCCTTGGACATACTTATTAGTATTATCCCCTATATTTTTAATGATTGATTTAGAAGCACTAACCATACCGTCACTGCCATAACCATAAATTAAAAATTCACGAGATCCATTAATTTTAAAATGATCATCTATTTTTAAACTTAAATTAGTAAGATCATCTTCAATACCAATTGTAAAATTATGAGTAGGATTATTTTCTAACATATCATAAACAGCTTTAATTTGGGCTGGAGTCGTATTTTTACTTGATAATCCATAACGTCCACCTACAATCATTAAATCTTTTTCTTTTAAAGCGGCAACAACATCTAAATATAATGGCTCGCCAATACTACCTGGTTCTTTAGTACGATCTAAAACGGCAATTTTTTTAACAGAATTAGGTAAAACATTTAGTAAATATTTTGAACTAAATGGTCGATATAAATGAACTTCGATTAAACCAACATGATATCCCTTAGTATTTAAGTAATCGATTGTTTCTTTAATGGTTTCGCAAACTGATCCCATTGCAACAATAACTTTAGTAGCCACCGGATCACCATAATAATTAAATGGTGCATAATTAGTTCCCGCTAATTTATTTATTTCATCCATGTAATATTTAACAACATCTACAGCTTCTTCATAATATTTATTTCTTACTTCCATTGCTTGAAAATAAATATCATCATTTTGATTAGTTCCACGGGTAATTGCTTTACCTGGTTGTAAAGCTCTATCTCTAAAACGTTTTAAAGCCTCATAATCAATTAACCCACGATAATCATCTATTTCTAAAACTTCAATTTTATGTAACTCATGACTGGTTCTAAAACCATCAAAAAAGTGTAAGAATGGAACTGATGATTTGATGGCCGAAAGATGGGCAATAGCTGATAAATAACCTGCATCTTGAACTGATGATGAAGCAAGCATAGCAAAACCTGTTTGTCTTACCGAATAAATATCTTGATGATCCCCTAAAATACTTAAAGCATGATTGGATAAAGAACGAGCAGCAATATGAAAGACAGCCGGTAATAATTCCCCTGCCATTTTATGCATATTAGGTATCATTAATAATAATCCTTGACTAGAAGTAAAAGTGGTTGTTAAAACGCCAGCTTGTAATGAACCATGAACCATTCCCGCTGCTCCTGCTTCACTTTGCATTTCTACAACCTTAACTTTATCATTAAAAATATTTAAACGTCCTTGGCTACTCCATTCATCCAAATGTTCAGCCATAGGACTAGATGGTGTAATGGGATAGATACCTGCTACTTCAGTAAACATATAAGCATTATAACTACATGCTTCATTACCATCAACAATCATTATTTTCTTCATCTTTTTCACTCTTTCTTCCTATTTTATTATTGTACTATTTAATTATATCAAAATTTTTAACTTTATTCCATAAAAAAATGCAATATAGTAATTGCATTTTTAAATTAATAATTATTACTTTCAACAATACTTCTTGCAGCCATCACACCACTAATCGATGCTTGCATTAATCCTCTAGTAATACCAGCTCCATCACCAATCGCATAAACACCTTTAATAACTGTTTCTAAATTATTATTAACCTTTATTTTAGATGAATAAAATTTTACTTCAACACCATAAAGAATTGTTTCTTTTCCTGATATACCTGGACAAATATTTTCTAATACATCAAATGTTTCTAAGATAGCATTAAGAATTCTAGCTGGCAAAACAAAAGATAAATCCCCAGGCACCGCATCTTTTAAAGTTGGTTGATAAGTTAATTTACTTATTCTTTTCATTGTTGATCTTTGCCCACGTTTTAAATCATATAATCTTTGAACCATAATTTTACCACCCGTAAGCATATTACCTAACCTTGCAATATACTTACCATATTCAATTGGTTCATCAAAAGGTTCAGTAAAATGTGATGATACTAATAAAGCAAAATTAGTTAAATTACTCTTTTGAGATTGATAACTATGACCATTAACACATGCTAAATCATCATCATAATTTTCTTGGGTAACAAATCCACCAGGATTCATACAAAATGTTCTAACAATATTTTCAGTTGTTTTAGAAGTGTTATATATTTTAAATTCATATAATTCGTTAGTTAAATGATCAGTAATGGATCTTGGTAATTCTACTCTAACTCCAATATCAACTTGATTATTAATTGTTTCAATATTATTTTCTTTACATATATCATATAACCATTGAGAACCACTACGACCTACGGCAAAAATAATATTTTTACATAAATATTCTTTATTTTTAGTAATAATTTTTTTAATAGGACCATTTAGTTTAACATCTAAAACTTCAGTATTTAAAACAACTTCAACATTTTTATGACTAATAATATAATCATACATTTTATCTAAAATTATGGCATTAGCTTCCGTTCCAAGATGTCTAATCGGACACTTAACAAATTTTAAACCATATTTACTACATTCATATTCTATTTTTTCAGCAAATTCTTTATTATAAGCAATTTTTATATTGCCACCATAATCAAGATATATATTATCAATATATTTAATTAATTCTTCGATTTTTTCAGTTCCAACATAATCTTCTAACCAGCCACCAACATCTTTCGATAAAGATAATTTCCCATCCGAAAAAGCACCCGCTCCACCAAAACCACATGCAATATTACATGGTTTACAACTAACACATTGAACAGTTTTCTTTTTAGGACAACTCCTTACTTTTATACTTTTTCCTTTATCAAACATAACAATTTTCATATTAGGATCATGTTTTAATAATTCTAATGTACTAAAAATACCAGCTGGTCCACAACCAATAATTCCTACATTATATTCCATATTCCTCATCTCACTTACATTTCAATTTTAACATATATTACCTTCTAAAACAATAATATAAAAAAATAAGGAAATAATGAAGAATTATTTCCTTTTAAAATAATAAATTATGTTTTTAATTTATCTATCTGACCTTGATAATCATCACTACTTGTAATATAACTTCCAACTACAATTATATCCGCTGACATACAATATTGAATAGTTTCATCATTAATACCACCATCAACTTCAATGAGGTAATGATATTCATAATTTTTACGTATTTCATCTAATAATCTTATTTTGTTTACAGTTGATATAAGAAAATCTTGACCACCTTCACCAGGTTCAACACTCATAACTAAAACTAAATCAAGTTGTGATAAATAAGGAAATATTTCTTGTACTGAAGTATTAGGTTTTATCGACATACCTACTTTAATTTTATTCTTTTTAATATAATTAATTATTTCTAAAGGATCTTTAGCTGCTTCATAATGAAATGTAAGATATGTAGGTTTAATTGTTTTATAATCATCAATATATTTATAAACATCTTTTACCATTAAATGAACATCAAGAGGTTTAGTTGTCTTTTTTAATAAATCTTTTATTTCCTTAATATTCCAAGTTTTATTAGAAACAAAGGCCCCATCCATAATATCTAAATGTAAATAATCAATAGTTGTTTTATCTAATTTTAAAATATTTTCTTTTAAATTATTTTTTATAGATAAAAAGGATGCCGATAATTTCATGGAATCACTCCCTATTAATAAACTTTAAATAATTTTCATATCGACTTTTTAAAATAGTTCCGTCATTTACTTTTTCTTTTATATAACAACCATCTTCTAAATTATGCATACAATCTTTATATTTACAATTATGGCGATATTCATTAAATTCAATAAAATTATCTCTAATATCATTATTCGTCATATCGATAAAAGAAATGGCTGAAAAACCTGGGGTATCGGCTACTAATCCCCCAAATAAAGGAATTAATTCAACATGTCTAGTAATATGTTTACCCCGTCCTAAAGCAACTGATATTTCATCCGTTTTAAGATTTAAAGATTTATCTAAATGATTTAATAAAGTTGATTTACCAGCACCACTTTGACCTGTAAAAACAGTTACCTTATCTTTAAATATTTTTTTAATTTTATTTATTTCGGTATTTAAATAAACATCATAACCGATTCTTTGATAATAATTAATATATTCTTTAATTTCTTTTAATTCATTTTTATTTAATAAATCTAGTTTAGTAAAACAAATAATTGGTTTAACATTATTAAATTCAATTATTACTAATAATTTATCTAATAAATTAGTAGAAAAGTCTGGTTCTTTAACACTCGTTATAATAACTGCTTGATCGATATTACTAATTGGTGGTCTAATTAAAGAATTTTTTCTTGATTTTATTTCTAAAAGATAATTATTGATAGGATCAAAAGTTACAATATCACCAACTAAAGGGGTTATCTTTATATTACGAAATTTTCCCCTTGGTTTACAAATATATATTTGATTGTTAACTAAAACTGAATAATCATTACTAATAACTTTAATAATTCTACCTTCCATAATCCTCCTATTCTGTAGGTTCCTCTTCAATAGGTTCTTGAACTGGAGGGGTTGCTACAGTAATGGTTAAAGTTGTATTAGGGACAACTCGTCTTCCAGCTGGAAAACTTTGAGCTAAAACTGTTCCATCAGGATATTCTTCTGTTTCTTGATAATTAATATTTAAATTAATATCATATTCATCACAAAAGGCTTCTATTTCTTTAACGCTCCAACCTTCAGTTACAAAATCAGGATATTCCGTAACAATATCAGGAATATATAAGATAATGGTATCACCTTCAGTTAATTCTGTACCTGGTTCTATACTTTGTTCAATAATTATATCAGCTTTAACATTGGTTTTATCTTCAACTTCTTTTTCTTCAATAATAACATTTATTCCAACAGCTTCTAAAGTGGCTTTTACTTCATAATAATTTTTACCAACGTAATCTTCTAAGGTTATTCCTCTGGATCCTAAAGATACAATTAAAGTTACAGTTGTTCCCTTCTTAACACTTCTTCCTACTTGTGGTTTTGTACCAATAACTTTTCCTTCTTCAATATCACTATTATGTTTTTCTTCTACATCATTGCTTACGACAAAACCTAATTTTTCTAATTGTTTTTCAGCTTCAACAACTGTTAACCCTGAAACATCTGGTATTGTAATTTCTGGTTTTTCAGTTAACTTAGGATATATAATAATAGCCAAACATCCCAAAGCAACCAAACCAATAAAAATAGATACTAAAATAATTAAAATCTTATTAATTGTTTTATCATTTCCATCACTCATACTATCTTCACTATTTTGATCCTTTAATTTTTCTTTTATTTCATTAACTTTTGGCATTACTTTTGTTTCTTCTAATTCATGTTCTGGATATTTATAAACAATTCGACGAACATTTGAATTTTCTTCTTTGAGAGCTACTTCTAAATCTTGATACATTTCAGAAACACTATCATAACGATTTTTAGGATTTTTAGCACATGCTTTTAAAATAATATTTTCAATACTTTGAGGAATATCAGGATTAATTTGACAAACACTAGGAATTTGTTCCTTCATTTGTTTTATCGCAATTTCAACCGCATTTTCCCCTCTAAAAGGAACTTTACCGGTTAATAATTCATACATTAAAATACCTAAAGAATAAATATCACTTTTAATGGTTGAGCCTGAACCATTAGCTTGTTCTGGTGGTAAATAATGAACTGAACCCATAACCGAATTAGTTTGGGTTAATTCTTTTTGATTTAAAGCCATGGCAATCCCAAAATCAGTAATTTTAACACGACCATCATCTAATATTAAAATATTTTGGGGTTTAATATCACGATGAATAATATAACTATTATGGGCACAAGCAATCGCACTTGTTAGTTGTAACATAATATCAACAACTTCATGAAGTGTTAAAGCACCACGTTTTTTAACTAAACTCTTTAAAGTTTTGCCGTTAACATATTCCATAACAATAAAATATTTACCATTATCTTCACCAACATCATATATTTCCACAATATTAGGATGACTTAAAGAACTAGCTGCAATAGCTTCTCTTTGAAATCTTCTAATAAATTTTTCATCAGTTGCCAAGTCACCACGTAATACTTTGACAGCTACATAACGATCTAATATGGTGTCATAAGCTAAATAAACATTAGCCATGCCACCTTCACCAATCATTTTAACGACTTGGTAACGGTCATTAATCTTTTGTCCTTTATTAATCATCCTAATCACCATCCTTTACTAAATAAGCAATAGAAATATTGTCGGTGCCACCACGATTATTTGATTTAATAATTAGTTTTTTTACCTTTTCTTCACAAGTTAAATCCTCATTTAAAACTCTATTTATAGCTTCAATATCTAACAAATTAGTTAAACCATCACTACATAATAAAATACCATCAACATCAATTTCTACATCAAAAATATCCATTTCAACGGAAGTGGTTGCTCCTAAAGCTTTCATTAAAACATTTTTACGAGGATGTTCTTTAGCTGCTTCTTCCGTTATTTCACCAGATTTGACAAGTAAATTAACTAAAGTATGATCCGTTGTGATTTTATGTAATTTTTTATTTTTAATAACAAAACCCGAACTATCTCCAATATTACCAAATAATAAGTAATCTTTAGTTAAAACACATACAATAATCGTCGTTCCCATACCTAAACTTTCAGGATAAGCTTGCGTATATTTATAAATTAACATATTAGCTTCGCTAACAACATCTTTTAACCAATTGATAGCTTCTTCCTTACTACCTAAGGTTTCTTTTTCTTGAAAACTTTTACTAAGTTGAGAAACGGCGATATTGGATGCGATTTCACCTGCACGATGTCCACCCATTCCATCAGCAACTACCATTAAATATTCTTTATTTTCATTTTCGACAATAATAACACTATCTTCATTATGACTTCTAACTTTTCCCGAATCAGTCGCATAATAATATTGCATTATTTTTCCTCCTCATAGTTCGAGCGGAGTTGTCCACAAGCGGCCATAACTTCACTACCAAACTCTTTTCTTATCGTTACATTAATTTTATTTTTTTGTAAAATGTCATAAAATCTCATGATATTTTCTTTAGGACTTTTTTGATAACGATGATGACTTGTTTCATTATAAGGAATTAAATTAACATAACAATTAATTCCCTTTAATAAATTAACAAGCTCATGAGCTAGTTCTGGTGTATCATTAATATCTTTTAACATAATATATTCAAAAGTTACTCGTCTTTTAGTTACTTTAATATATTTTTTAATAACCTCGATTAAATCTTTAAGTTTATAAACTTTATTAATACTCATTAATTTATTTCTTAATTCATCATTAGGAGCATGAAGGGAAATCGCTAGATTGACTTGTTTTCCTGATTTCATAAATTCTTCAATTTTAGGAATGATACCACAAGTAGAAATCGTTATATGACGTGCTCCTATATCAATTCCTTTAGGATGATTGACAATATTAATAAATTCCATAACATTGTCATAATTATCAAATGGTTCACCAATACCCATAATAACTAAATGAGTAATTCTTATATTTAAATCGCTTTCAATTTGTAATATCGGTAAAACCATTTCATGAGGATATAAACTTCTTACCTTTTTTAATCTTCCACTTTCACAAAAAGTACACCCCATATTACAACCAACTTGGGTTGATAAACATAAACTATTACCATAATTATGTTTCATTAAAACAGCTTCAATTTTATTACCATCTTCTAATGCAAATAAATATTTATGAACATCTTTACCATCTAATCTTTTAATAATTTTTAATTTATTTAAATTAAATTCTTTTTTTAATTCTTCAATAAGTTCTTTTTTTATATTTGTCATTTCATCAAAACTATTAACTCTTTTTTTATATAACCATTCATATATTTGAATAACTCTAAACTTTTTTTCATTTCTTTCTATAAAATAATTTTCGAGTCTACTTAACGTATACCCGTATATGTTTTCCATTATAACACCCTATAAAATATTATAACAAAAAAATTAAAAAAATAATAGAAATATTCTATTATTTAAAAGTTAATTAAAATTTAATTTTTCATTAATGACAAGTAAATGACAAATTTAAAAGCCCATAATTAAACATAAAATAAAGAAAATAATACCAACTGTAAGTGTTAAACGACTAATAAATAATTCCCCACCACGTTCTTTTCTATTAGCAAACAAATCACTATTTCCACCCGAAATAATATTTGAAGCACTTTCAGCTTTACTACTTTGTAATAAAACAAGGGCAATTAAGAAAAGTGATATTGTTAATAACACAATTTCCATATTGAACCTCCTAACTAGTTAATAATTTATCATAAATTATAAATGTTTGCAAGTATTAATTATTTTTAGGCTTAATAATAACATAATTATGATGTTCAAAAGATAATTTATTAATAATATCATTTAATTCTTGGACATTATAATTACTATATTCTTGATAAGCATCGGTAATAACTTCTCCTTCTTTAACAATATTATTCATAATCTTATGATTAATTTGATAAATATTATCACTCATATAAAGATAAGAACTAAGTAATAATTTTTTCTTACGATTAAATTCTTCTTCACTTATTTCTAAGTTTTCTAATTCTCTTTGAATATTTTCAATTAATTTTTCTGGTTCTTTAGTATCAGCAAATAACATTATTAAAAGATGTTTATCAGTTTCAATATAACTTATTTCTAAACCACTTGTTAAAATATTATCATTTTGCATCTTTTCATAAAATGAAGATGTTAAACCTAATTTAATATCAAAAAATAAACCTATATAATTAATGATATGACGTTTTAAATAATTAAGATTAGAAATATTAAATTTATAATTGAAAGCTATTTTAGGAATAGTAACATTCATTTCTAAAATTTCTTCTTTCTTAAAAACATGATCAGGTTCATTATTATGTCTTATTACTGTTTTAAATGATGAAGGAAAAGACTTTTTTTCTTGATTAGTTTTAATAATATCATAAACTTCATCAGGATTAACATTACCAGTTACAACAACAAACATATTAGCAGGATGATAGAAAGTATTATAACATTTATATAAATCTTCTTTCGTAATCTTTCTAATAGTTTCAATCGTACCAGCAATCGGTAAACGATGAGAAATTTTAACAAAAGAATTGAATAAACTTTGTTCATAAATTCTTGAAAAAGGATCATCTTGATACATTAAAATTTCTTGTTCAATAATTCCTTTTTCTTTTTCTACATTTTCATCAGTAAAATATGGACTTTGAACATAATCAAATAAATAATTTAAATTTTCTTTGAAAAAAGTTGTTCCCGAAAATAAATATGTCGTTTTTATTTGTGATGTATTGGCATTGGCATCAGCCCCTCTTTCACTAAAAAAGGTAAAGGGATCAGTTTCATCTTCTTGTTCAAAAACTTTGTGTTCTAGAAAATGGGCAATACCATTTGGAACAGTAATTAATTCTTCTTCTCCTATAGGTACAAAAGTATTATGAATCGAACCAAATTTAGTTGAAAAAGTTGCATAAATTCCATTAACATTTTTAGGAACAACATATATTTCTAAACCATTACTTAATTTATCTTCATAAAGCTCCAAATTCAAATTAAGGAGTGTTTTTTTCTGCATCTAAACTATCTCCTTTCAATAAATAAATCGTATCTAAATGTACCTTTTTACTAAATTTAATAACCATATCTTTGGTTACTTTATTAATTTCTTTCATTCTTTCCTCTAATAAGTCCATTCCTAAATATTCATAAGAAACATAAGTATTAATAATATTATAAGGAGAATCTAATATTTCTTTACAACTATTGTAATAAGTTAATTTAGCTTTTTCGATATCTTCTTCAGTAAATTTTCCATTTTCTATGTTTTTCATTTCTTTGCGAATAAGTTTTTCAGCCTTTTCAAAATCTTTACTATCAATTCCCGCATAAATGATTAATAAATTAGAAATCGTTCTAATATTAGAATTGACACTATAACATAATGAATGCTTTTCCCTAACTGTTTTAAATAATTTAGAATCAGGTCCACCACCTAAAATAAATGAATAAACTGCTCCTACATATTTTTTTTCAAAATCAGTTAATTTATCCAATTTACATCCCATTACTAAACGACTTTGATTAATATCATCATCTTCAATAACTTTACGAGCACGTTTACGATAATGTTTATGTGTAACATAATGACTTTTACTTGGTTTTTTTAGAGTATTAACCGGCACTTTTTCCATAATCATATTTTTTATTTTAGTATTATCAACATCACCAATAACAAAAATATCTAATAAATCACTTTTGATAACATTTTCATAATATTTATACAAATTACTTTCATTAATTTTTTCTAAATCTTCTAAATATCCAATTGGTCGATAAGAAATAACAGATTTTTCATCCATTACTTCAAACATTCTTTGAAAACTATAGTTTTTTAAGTCTTCTTTATAACTTTCAAGTTTTTCTTTAATATGGTTTTTAGAATTAATAAAAGTTTGACTATCAAATTTACGATTACTAACATTAGGAGTAAAAATTAATTCACATAAAAAAGCTATCGATTTATCTATCATACCTTCTTCTGTATACTTTTCATGAAGAAATTGACCACTAAAAGAAATCATAGAATAATGACCAGAATGATGTAATCGATTTTCTAATTTAATATCATATAATTCTTGTATTTCCATATTTAATAAACGAGATGTAGGATATTTTTTAGATGATTGAAATAAAATATCTCTTAATATATTACGATATGTAATTTCTTCTTTTACTATTTTTCTTTTAAAATTAAAAAAAATGGTAATTGTTTTAAATTTATCAGTATTAATAATATGAAGATTATATGGACCAATAGGATATTTTTTATATTTCATTTTTCCACCTCGTTTTTAGTATATGTTGATTATAAGATTTTATAATATTGATTCAAGAGCAAGCTCAATCATTTGCGTAAAAGCATTTTGACGTTCTTCACTAGTTGTTTCTTCTTTAGTTTCAAGATTATCAGATACAGTTAAAATGCATGTTGCCTTTTTATTTAAATATTTAGCATTAGAAAATAAAGCAAATGTTTCCATTTCAGTTGCAAGACAATTATATTTTTCATATAATTCTTTAAATGGATTATTATCTTTATAAAAAACATCTGTACAATGAATACGTCCAATATTAAGGTTGATATTTAATTCTTTAGATTTTTGGATTATTACTTCGTTTAATTCTGATGATGATGTAATAATTTTATCTTTAAAACCATTTTGCACAAATGCATAATTAGAATCAGAATAACTTTCTTCTACTAATATTAAATCATATAAATTTAAATTTTTAGTATATGCACCACATGATCCTACTCTAATAATAGTATCAACATCATAAAATTTAAAAAGTTCATAAGAATAAATTCCCATACTAGGATTACCCATCCCGGATGCCATAACCGTTACTCTTTTCCCTTTATAATAACCGGTATATGCTAGCATATTTCTAACATCATTAACTAACATATAATCAGTTAAATAATTTTCGGCAATATATTTAGCTCTTAAAGGATCACCTGGCATAATAACAATACTAGCAATATCTTCCTTTTTAGCTTCAATATGTGGTGTCATAATATACCTTCCTTCTAATTTTTAATCTTCTAATAATAGTATATCATAAATAATGCCAAACTAAAAGATTCAAACTTAATTTGAATCTTTTTCTAGTAATGGTTTTAAAAACTCACCTGTATAACTTTCTTTTACTTTTGTTATTTCTTCAGGTGTTCCAGTAGCAATTACTTCCCCGCCTAAATTACCACCTTCAGGACCTAAATCGATAATATAATCTGCTACTTTAATAACATCTAAGTTATGTTCTATAACAATAACGGTATCACCATTATCAACAATTCTTTGAAGAATTATTAGTAGTTTTTTAATATCCTCACTATGAAGCCCAGTAGTTGGTTCATCTAAGATAAATAAACTTTTACTAGTAGGTTTCTTTTGAAGTTCTTTTGCTAATTTAATACGACTTGCTTCCCCACCACTTAAAGTTGGGGCTCCTTGTCCTAGCTTTATATATGCAAGTCCTACATCCATAAGCATTTGTAATTTATTTTTAACTTTTGGAATATTTTCAAAAAATTCAATTGCTTCTTCAACTCGCATTTCAAGAACATCATAAATATTTTTACCTTTATATTTAATTTCTAATGTTTCACTGTTATAACGCGTTCCTTTACATACTTCACAAGGAACATATACATCAGGTAAAAAATGCATTTCAATTTTTTTAACACCATCACCCCAACACGCTTCACATCTACCACCTTTAACATTAAATGAAAATCTCCCTTTATCATAACCTCTAATCTTAGCTTCTTTGGTAGATGCGAAAACATCGCGAATATCATCAAAAACACCAGTATAAGTAGCGGGATTACTTCTTGGCGTTCTACCAATTGGATCTTGTGAAATATTAATAACTTTATCAATATTTTCTAATCCTTTAACTTCTTTACATTTACCTGGTTTTTCTTTTGTTTTATAAAGATTAGCAGCCACTGTTTTATATAAAATTTCCGTAATTAAACTACTTTTACCACTACCACTTACACCAGTAACACAAGTAAATGTTCCCAGTAGTATTTTAACATCAATATTTTTTAAATTATTTTCTCTAGCTCCTATTATTTCTAAAAATTTACCATTACCCTTACGTCTTATTTTAGGAATATCTATTTTCTCAAGTCCACTTAAATATCTACCAGTTATACTATTAGGATTTTTCATAACTTCTTCAGGTGTTCCGGCAGCTACTACTTCACCACCATGAAGGCCTGCACCTGGTCCAATATCAACTAAATAATCGCTGGCAAGCATTGTTTCCATATCATGTTCAACTACAATTAAAGTATTACCTAAATCACGCATTTCTAATAATGAATTAATTAATCTTTGATTGTCACGTTGATGTAAACCAATACTTGGTTCATCTAAAACATATAAAACACCAGTTAATTGTGATCCAATTTGAGTTGCGAGTCTAATACGTTGCATTTCTCCACCACTTAAGGTACTAGCTTCACGACTAAGTGTTAAATATTCAAGACCAACATTTATTAAAAATTGTAAACGCGATTTAATTTCTTTTATAACTAATCTAGCAATCTCTGTTTGTTCTTTATTTAGTTTTAAATTATCAAAAAATTCACTTAATTCACGAATACTTAATTCCGTTAATTGATAAATATTTTTTTTATTAATGAAGACTGATAAAACCGCATCATTTAATCTTGCTCCATGACAAGTAGGACAAGGTAGTTCCGTCATAAATTGTTCAATCCATTCACGAATCCATCCACTTTTAGTTTCCATATAACGACGTTCTAAGTTGGTAATAATACCTTCATAATATTCTTTACTATAACGAACATTACCATTTTTTGACACATACTTGATGTCAACTGGTTGTGGAGAACCATAAAAGATAATGTCTAGTTCTTCTCTACTTAATTTTTTAATAGGTTTATTTAAATCAATATTATATAATTTACAAGTTTCTTCTAAAATTGTAAAAAAGATATTATTATCGGTATTATTTAAAGGAATAATAGCTCCTTCTTTAATACTTAAATTAGAATCAGCAATAATTAAATCTTCATCAACTTTTAACTTAATACCTAATCCTTTACAATCTTCACAAGCACCATATGGAGCATTAAAAGAAAACATGCGAGGTTCTAATTCAGGAAGGGAAAAATCACATTCTGGACATGCATAGTTTTCACTCATTAAAATTTCTTCGCCACCAATAACATCAATAACAACTTTACCTTTAGCTAATTTAGTAGCAAGTTCAATTGATTCATATAAACGACTTCGAATATCTTCTTTAATTATTAAGCGATCAATAACAACATCAATATTATGTTTTTTATTTTTATCAAGTTCGATATTTTCCATCAAATCATATTCTGTGTTATCAATCCTTATTCGAACATATCCATCTTTACGAAGTTTTTCAATCAATTCTTTATGAGTTCCTTTTTCACCACGAACAATCGGACTTAAAACTCTAATTTTGGTATTTTCTTCTAAATTTAAAATTTGATTAGTCATCTCTTCAATACTTTGACTAGTAATAGGTTTTTGATGAATAGGACAATATGGAATTCCAATTCGGGCATATAAAAGTCTTAAATAATCATATATTTCGGTAACTGTTCCAACCGTACTACGAGGATTTCGATTAGTTGTTTTTTGATCAATACTAATCGATGGACTTAAACCTTCAATACTATCAACATCAGGTTTTTCACTACCACCTAAAAATTGTCTAGCATACGCACTTAAACTTTCAATATATCTTCTTTGTCCTTCGGCGTATATAGTGTCGAATGCTAGACTACTTTTACCACTACCACTAACACCAGTCATAACAATTAATTTGTTTTTAGGTAATTCAATATCAATATTTTTTAAATTATTTTCTCTTGCACCTTTAACAATTATCTTATCCATAAGTCACCTCAAACTAGTAGTATTATATCACACTATTCCTAAATAAATACTATTTAAGTATAACGAACATTTGTTTTGTTGTCAACATTAATAATAAAAATAAGGCATCACCAATATATTGCATTTAATATTAAGAAGTGTTAGAATATTACTCACTTATTTTATAAGGAAGTAATATGGAAAATTTATTTATTGGTTCTTTTAATATCAAAAATAATAGTACAAATCGCAATAATTATATAGTTCAAGCGATAAAAATAGCTACTTTAATTCAAAAATATGAATTCGATTTTTGGGGAACACAAGAATAACTAAAAAACTTACTAATAATATGATGATGCATTTACCTAACTATGGCTTTTATGAAAATTATCGCTATGGAAATAAATTTTTAACTAAATTTCCTTACAATGAAAACAATGCCATTATAACCGATCAAGAAGTAATTTATTCAAATACTCATAAATTACCGTGGATTCCTTCTAATCCTAAATTATTGATTAAAACTATCTATAAAGCTGCACTAATGCCTAGAATAGCTACAGCTGTAATAGTAAAAAATAAAAAATTCAATCATATCTGTATGATTAATACTCACCTTGATTATTTATTAAAAGATCAATGTGAAATGCAAAGAATTCCAATTAATCAAGCAACATGGATTTCAAAAAAGGGTGAAGAAAAAACACTAGATCATATTTTTGTTCCTCATAATTGGGATATTGAATCATTTGGTATATTAAATCCTAACGAAACAAAAGAAATTTCGGATCATCGATTAATATATACAACTGTACGTCATAAAAACTAAAATAGTTACCATAATGGTAACTAATCTCTTGGTTTAAAGGCAAGTGAAAAAAGGAAAGAAAAGAAAATGGCAGCTATAACACCGGATGAAACTAAATCAAACATTCCTAAACTTAATCCCATTACACCAAAATTGGCAGCCTTGGCTAAAGCACCATGAATTAATAAATGACCAAAACTAGTAATGGGAACTAAGGCTCCACCACCAGCCCAAAGAACAAATTTATCATAAAAATTAAATACATCTAAGAAGGTTCCTACGACTACAAAAATGGTTGTTACATGACCAGGTGTAAGTTTTGTATTATCAAGAATGATTTGGGCAATAACGCATACTAAGCCACAAAAAAGAAAAGCATTTACGTAATTCATTCTATAACCTCCAAACTAATAGCATGAGCAATTGAAGGAATGGAAAGTTTTTGATTAACCATGGTAGTAGAAAGTAAGGCACCGGTTGCTACTAATAAAATTCGGCGATATTCATTTTTATGCATTTTCCTAAAAATATAACCATAAGTAACAAGTGGTGCACAAGCACATCCACTTCCTCCTGCATAAACTGGTTGCTCATCTAAATCATAAATTATGGTTGCTGTATCATCATAATTTTTAAGTTCAATTCCATATTCTGTTTGCATATAATCAACTAATATTTTTTTACCATAAACACCTAAATCACCAGTTAAAATTAAATCATAATAATCGATTTCTCTTTTTAAATCATTTAAATGTTGATAGATTGTATCACCAGCTGCTGGAGCCATAATTGCTCCCATATGAAAAGCATCGGTAATCCCTAAATCTTGAACCGTACCAATCGTACTACTTTCAATTTTTATTCCTTTTTTATTAGAAGATAAATAGGCACTTGCACCACCAGTAGTTGTAAAAGTAGCTGTTTTTGGTTTTGGTCCACCATATTCAACCGGATTACGAAATTGTTTTTCAGCCGCATTATTATGGGAAGATGCACTACATATACAATTTTTTATTTGGTCTGCTTCAATCATATTGGCACCTAATATCAATCCTTCAACACTACTAGCACACGCACTATAAACGCCTAAAAAAGGTATTCCTAAACGTGCAGCTGCATAATTACTAGCTACAATTTGATTTAATAAATCACCAGAAATATGTAAATCGATATCAAATCGATTTTTCTTTAACTTTTTTAATAAAATATTAACACTTTCTTCGATTAATTTCATTTCTGCTTGTTCCCATGTTTTAGTACCAAAATATAAATCATCATAACTTTTATCAAAATAATTATTTAAAGGTCCTTTTTTTTCATAAGGTCCTACTACCGTACTGGTTTCATTAATATATACATTATTATATTTAAATGTCATGTTCTAACCTCCAAATAGTATTAATCTTATTAAACCTACAAGATAAGCACTAACAGTACCAAAAATAATAACACTACCAGCTAATTTAAACATATTAGTACCTATACCTGTAACTAATCCTTCTTTTCTATATTCTAAACTCGCACTCATCATCGCATGGGCGAAACCAGTAATCGGAATAATTAATCCAGATTTCGCAAAATTAACCCATTTATCAAAAAAACCTAAACTAGTAAATAATGTACCAAATAAAACTAAAGTAATAATCATAAAGGTTGATGCTTCTTTAGATGGAATATTCAAAAAATAAGAATATACTTGAATTAAAAATTCACCTAATAATCCCATTAAACCACCTGTTATAAAAGCTACCATGATATTATATAAACGATTTTCTTTAGGTGTATGTTTATTAACTAAATCTTTATAACGATTCTTTTCCATTCTTTATTTCCTCCTAATTTTATTATGAAAAAGTTTTTACAATATATACAAAAAACAAACTAATTCAATAGTTTGTTTCGAAGTTTAGTTATTACTTTTTGTTCTTTTCTTGATACTTGGACTTGACTTATACCTAAAAATTCAGCTGTTTCTTGTTGCGTTAAATCATTTATATATCTAGCTTGAATAAGACTTTTTTCAAAAGGTGTTAAATTATTAAGTTCATCTTTTAATTGAATTAAACTAGTTAAATCCATATTATTAATATTACTTATTGTTTCATGTAAACTCATTTCTTTACCATCTTTACTATTTATTGGTTCATCTAAACTTTGTAAAACATTAATTGTTTTTTTAGCTTCAACAATTGATTCTTCAGGAATTTCAAGATAATGGGCAAGTTCTTTAATCGTTGGTTCACGCATCAATTTTTGTGATAAAAGAATACTAGCTTTTTCGATTTTTAAATTAAGTTTAATAATATCACGACTTATTTTAATACCTTTATCTTCTCTTACATATTTACGCATTTCTCCTAAAATAAAAGGATAAGCATAAGTAGTAAATTTAACATCCATATGATTATTATATTTTTTATAGGCTTTAATAAGCCCAATTACTCCTACTTGAAATAAATCTTCTTTACTATGATATCCTTCAAAATAATGCGTTAAAGAATAAATTAAATTTTGGTTTTCTAAAATAATATCATTAAGTTCTTGTACCATATTATCACCTTATAAATTAATGATATTAAAAGCCCCTAACTCATCACTAGATTCATACATATATTTTAATAATCGACTATTTCTAATACGTTGACTTACTAGTGGATTTTTAATTCCACAAACACATACTTTACCATTATTAGCTTTAGATAATTCATAATTATAAAGTAAAGCATTAATACCTTTAATATCAATCATATTTAAATCTTTGATATTAAAAACAATATTTCTAATCCCATTATCTTTAATTAAAGATGTTACTTCTTTATTTAATTTATCTACTGTTTGTTTGGTGAGTTCACCACTTAAACGAACAAACAAAACACCTTTACGAAACTCAGTTGTAATTTCTAACATTTAATCACCTCTTCCTTAATAATTTAGCACACCTATTCTCTTTTTTATACCAATCCGACAAAAATAGAATTTATTTTAAATCGACTTTTTTTTCTTAATTATTAAAATGATTAAATAACAAATTAAAAAAATAAATAAACTAGTTAATACCATATCATTATCAATAAATGATGATTTTTTAGTACTTAATTTCATATTATCATTCTCTAATAACTGATTCTTATTTAATATTTCTTCTAATTTATTATTTTGATTATTTGTTTTATCTTGATATTCTTGTAAAGATGTTTTATTTTTTTTATTTGTTTGCTTATTTACTTGATTATTATTTTCTAATTCTTTTATTTTTTGATCCTTTATTTTAATAGTTTCTAAAAGATTTAAATTATCTTCTTTTAAGTTTTTTATTTCTTGATTTAATTTATCTAATTGATTATCTAAATTATTATCAGGAATATTAACTTCAACATTCTTAATAATAGTTTCAAAAGGTAAAATATATTTAACTTTATAAACACCATTTTTATTAATATCAAGATTACTTTCTATTTGAATATTATTAGTTGTACTACTAATAATAAAATCCCATAAAGTAATATCATAATCAGTAATTAATAGTTCATCTTGAATAACAACTTTATCACGTTTTTTATAACGATAATAATCTTGATACATATTTTCATCTTTTTTAGGATAATTAACAGGTTCTTCTTTATAATAATCATTAGAATATTCTTTTTCTAATTTATAATAACGATATAATTTATCTTGATATTGATATTCTTTTATTGGATTAACTTTTCTTGTGGGTGTTGATTCAATATAATCTAAAGATTCTTTTTTCTCATACCATTCAAGATTAGTAATATTCATATTTAAATAATTATAAGTAAAAGGAATTATCTCACTTAATTTTTCACAAGAAAAATTAAGTGAAACTTTCTTTTCTAAATAACTAGTACTATTTAAATTTTTTTCTCTAGTAATTTTAATATCATATTTTTTGGTAGTAGTTCCCACATCAAAAAGATATAACTTAAGATTAATACGATCAATTGAATAATAATTATTTAAATCAATTCGAAGATAACCATTATTATTAATATAAGACATATTTTCAATCGTTTTACCATTGTTAATATGATCTTTAAAATCAGAATTACATCCTTCACAATAATAACTATAAGATATTTTATTATTATCAACATATACCTCAATTTCACTTATTCGCAATGATCCATAACTACCTTGTAAATTACTTAAATGAATATAACGAACTTCTTTCATATCTTGATATTCGTATAATGTTCTTTCATTAATAAGCCGATTTAACTTTTCTTCTGGTTTTGTCTTACTCCATTCTGAAAAAGAAGTTACAATAAAATCTTCATAATCAATTAAAGGAAAATTAGGATTATTTTCTCCTTCAATATAATAATCTCCTAATATTTTTCCTTCTTTATACCATTTATATCTTCTTTCACCTTCAACAATCGTAATATCATCTTCTTTTACATAAGTAGTAGTCCATTCACTAAAATCGGTATATGGAGAATAATAAGTTTCTGCTTTAACATTACTAATTAAAAAGAAAAACAAAAATAAAAAAAGATAATATTTTTTCATCTTTCACCTCCTATCAATAACATATTATCCCTCTTAATATATTCCTTTTAGAAAATAAAAAAAATGCATTAAATGCATTTAATCTAAATTAATAATATTATCAGCTATATCAATAACATCTTCATCATGAGTAGAAATAATAATGGTATGATCTTTAGATAATTCTTTTAAAATTTTTAATATTTTTTTTCTTGATTTAACTTCTAAGATATCAATACTTTCATCAAATAACATAATCTTACTATCTTTAATTAATATTCTAGCAATCGATAATAATTGCTTAACATTAGAATTAATATTGGGATTATCTAATTTAGTATCATATCCTTTATCTAAAAAGCTTAAATAATAATCAAGACCTATTTTATTACATATATCAACTATTTTATCAAAATCATTATTAACTAATAATAAATTTTCTTTAATACTCATATTAAAGAAGAAAGGATCTTCTCTCGTAATTGATAACATCTTAAAATAATCATTATCACCAATATCATTAATATCTATATTATCAATTTTAATTTTTCCTTCATGTTGTCTATTAAGTTTTAATAATAATTCAAAAACACCTTTTTTCTTACAACTTTGTTTACTATATAAAACATTAATAGAATTAGCTGGTATATAAAATGATACTTTATTTAAGATAGGATTATTTCGATATCCATATAAAATGTTTTTAAATGTTATTTCACCATTAACCGTAGGCATTTGTTCTTTTCCTACTTTTGTTTTGCTATATTCAAAAATTTTCTTAACACGATCTAAAGATACATTTAAAATACGATAATCTAAATTAACAGTAAGAACCATTGAAAAATTATCAATTATTTTTTGATAATAATTATATATAATAAGTAAGACTCCTACTTCAATAACATTATCTTTTAAAAGATATATTCCATAAATAACTGATAATAAACGAACCGTTTCCCACATAAATAAATAACTTTGATTTAAATAAATTGAATTATTATTATATTTTTTATTAGCTCCCAAATAATTATTTATTTTATTTTTTAAACTTTGAAATATTTTTTCAAAAAGATTAAAACTTTTAATTTCTTTTATTCCTAAAAAATATTCATTAGTAGATGATGTTACTTGATCTAAATATAATTTAACACGATTATTTAAATTTTGTAATTTTTGAGTTGTTTTAAAACTTATAATAAAGATTAAAACACTAAAGATTAAAACAAATAAAAATAAAAATTTATTTATATTTAAAAAATAAGAATATATAAATATAAATTCTAAAAATTGAACAGTACGCATTATAATATTAGTATAAAAAGTTGAAATAACAGCTACATCATTAATAGCTATATTACTATATTCACCCATCGTAAATCTTGATAAACTAAAAATAGAATTGTTATTAGTAACACTAACAATTTGGTCATAGTTATATTGATATATTTTGTTATATAATTTGTGATATAAATAATTATTTAAACATTCTGAGAAACGATATAATACTGTTACAATAATCGAAATAATTATTAACATAATAGCTTTATTATAATTAGATTTAGTAACTTCATTAATAACATTACTAAATAAAACTGGTATTAAAAGTAAAAGTGCTCTTAAGATTATAGAAATAATAATTTTAAAAGTATATTCTTGGGGCGCAATTTTAAAATATTTTTTAAATTCTGCAATAGTTCTTTTCATTTCCATCACCATACTACTATTCTTTTCAATTATATCATTAATTATTATTTTTGAAAACTAGATAATTAATAAAAAGAGGGGTATTTATTCTACCCCTCTTTAATCAAATTAATAGTCTTTTCATTAGCAAACACTCTAATTTCTGGTTTAAAGAAATAACCATAATTATAAATTTTATTTTCTTTTAATTTAGCAACCATAATATCTAATAATTTTCCTATACTATTATTACGTAATCTCGTAGTAATATAAATATCATCATTTCTTTTCTCAGTGTGATTTCTTTTATTTATGGCAATAAAATCATCATAATAAGTAACCTCAATATCTATTTTGCCATCTTCTAATGTATTATCAATAACTATTTCAATTTCATCATTACCATAAATATAAGTTTTTTCATCAATTTCTTCATTATAAACAATGGTTTTAGGTACATAAGAATAATGTGGTATATCATTATAATAATCAATCTTAATAGCACTATCAACCACTAATAAACAACCTGTTACAAATAAAGCAATACCAATTATTAAAGAAATAAAATTAAATTTTATACGATTGCGTAAAATATTATTAATAAATGAACCTATACATCCAAAAATAGTAATTAAACCAAGTAAAACAATTATTAAACTAATAACATTTAACCCTTTATATAATAAGAATCCTAAAACTACTAAAGCAATAGTTAATCCAAAATTAGATAAAAATAAAGGAATGAGAAAAAAGCAAACTAAAATTACTTTAAGAATAATCATAATAGTTGAATTATTATTATTTTTATTTTGTTTTTTTTCAACTTGGTCTTTTATATTTATCTTTTCTTTCTTTATTTCAGAAATATTATCTTTTGGTTTAGAATTAGAATAAAAATATCTTTTAAAAACTAAGAAGGCAATAATAATACATGTTGTAAGATAAAGCACACCTATAATTACTGACCAAATAAAAACTAGTATTTTATCAAATGGATAAAAAATCATATCCAAAATTTCCAACCCTAAACCTTCAATAATCCAAAAAGGTATTCTTAATATCACAAAGCCAAATAATAACAAAACTGCTTTAATAATTATTTCAAAAATTGTTTCAACAGTAATATCTGATTGTTTTATATCATTAATAATATTACGTGTAAAATCAGCTAATTTTTTAGCTCCTGTTTTAATTAAATCTTCACTATTATTGATAATTTCTTTAGCTTTTTCTGAATTTGTTTGTTTATTTTTAAGATAATCTGGATTAATTTTATATGCACCAAGAATTTCTTTTACTAATTCATCAATACTTCCAAAATCAGCAATTGCTTCTTCTTCGGTTTTCCCATGCTTTACTTTTTCATTAATTATATCTTTATATTCATTTAATATATCTTGTTTTTCCGTTTCATCTAAAATAATTAAACGTTTTTCTAATTCTTCTAAAAATTTTTTCTTATTCACTTTTTTCACTCTCCTCTATAAATTTATTAACAGAACTTGCGAAAGAGACCCATATATCCATTAATTCTTTCATTCTTTTCTTACCTAAATCTGTAATACGATAATATTTGCGTGATGGTCCTTCATTTGATTCAACTAAATATGTTTCAAAATATTTTTCTAAGGTTAATCTTTTTAACAAGGGATATATAGTTCCATCATTAACATCAACTACTTTAGATACTTCTTCTATTAATTCGTATCCATACATATCTTTTTTATAAACGGATACCAAAACAATTAATTCTAATACCCCTTTCTTAAATTGTGTGTTCATACATCACCTCAGATACATTTTATACCAGCTATCTTGTATTGTCAAGTACTATATATAAAAATAGACTATATTTTCTATAGTCTATCTCCCAAAATAACTTGCTACCGCATCAGCAATCGCATAACCTATTTTCTTTTGATTATCAACTATCCATTTGGCATCTTTATAATGATCATGAAAAGCGATTTCTACTAATACTCCATTCGTAACATTCTTAGGACTTGTCTCACGCATTTCATCTATTTCATTATTATATTTAATACCACGATTTCCTTTTGGATTATAATAAATTTGCATTAATGCCTTTTGAATCAAACTAGCAATTTCATAAGCTTTGCCTACTTCATATTCATGAATCCAAGTTTCTACACCTGAAACCTTACCATTAAATTTATTAGAATGAATAGCCAGGTGTAAATCTACATCATATTTTGACGATTCATTGACAATCTCTGACAAAGTCATATCAGGATGATTGCGATAAACAATTATCTTTTTTTGTTTTAAACGTTCTTCAATATAATCACTTATTTTGTTCATCATTTCTCTTTCGGTTGTATATCCAGCCTTTTTTACACCATAATTTTCATTTTGAATGGAAGGACTTAAATATATAACTGGTTCTTTTTCAACTGCTTTAAATTGGAGTTCTAAAATATCACTATCAATCATACCTTCTTTTACTGCAATCGCTTTTAATGTTACATCTCGATCAATAAAAATTGATCCCTTATATTCAATACTATTTTTAGTTGGTATACTTCCATCAAGGGTATAATAAATTTGGGCATCATTTGTATAAGTTAAAAGTCTAACTGCTCTATTTTTACCAATTTCCCCACTTGGTTTAGTACTAATAATTTGACTAACTTTATTAAGAGGCGCTACTTTAAAATTTAGTTTAACAGATTTGGTTACATTATTATCTAAAAAATGTTGACCTGTAATAATTAAAGTATACTTTTCTTCTGGATTTAAATAATCTTTAGAAATTATAAATTGTTGAGAATCAATTAAAGCTTTATCAATTATTATTTTTCCATCTTGATCCTGTAAACTATAATAATATTTATCAGCATATTTTCCACCACTAAAATTAATAATTAAATCATCTAAAGAAACTTCACTATTATTTAATGGTTGATTGATAACAATATCAGTAATGGGTTTAGGTATGATATTAAGATATGTTTTATGTAAGATTATTTTTTTATCATTATAATCTTGACATAACATAATTTCATAAGTTCCTAAATAATCATCTAAATCTTTAAAAAATGAGGCACTTATTTTATTTTCTTCAATATTTAAATGTTTTAAATCCTTCCCTTCTTTTGAAACAATTATATAATTATCTTGATTAGCATTATTTATTAAATTAATTGTAACATCGGTAATATCGCTTTTACTTAATACCGGTATTTCCTCTTTATTAAGTTGAATGAGTGGTAAATTCCAATTAAAAGTTTTAGAACGTTTAACTTGTCTTTTTAGTTTGTGATAGGCAATAACATCAACCGTAAAAGAATTAGAAGTAAGATTTAAATCATCAAGAATAAGTTCATGATTAGGAGTTATTATTTCTTTTATAATTTTATTATTATTTTTAATAATAACTTTATATTTACTTGTTCCTATACTTTTTGACCATTTTAGAACATTAAATTGTTTACTACCAATTGTTTGATCAAAATTTTCAATATTAAAATTTTCGCTTAGTAATAAATATAAACCAAAAAGAAATATCAAAATACCTAAAATCACTATTTTATTAAATATATTCTTTCTCATTAATATCACCTACAATAAAACAATCATATAAAGTTTAACATATTTTAAACAAAAAAGAAATGCCTTTTTACATTTCTTTCGTTAATATTTTAATTTTTTCAAATCGATAATCTAATCCATTTTCTACATAGTCAATATGTAAATTTCTATTATTAAGATTAATGCCATTACTTAAATTATTAATAATAGGTTTTAATACATGGGTTTCAATTATACGACGAATTTCACGAGCACCATATCTGCTATAATCACTTTTATTAATCAAATATTCTAAAGCTTCATTAGATATCTTTATTCCAATATTCATCTGCTTTTCTTCTTTTATTATTTTTTCAAGATTGCTTATTTGATTATTAATAATTGTTGCGACATTTTCTTTGGTTAAACTATTAAAAATTATAATCTCATCAATCCGATTAATAAATTCTGGTCTTAAATATTTTTCTAAAGCTTTTTTATAAGTTCCTAATTTATCTAAATTTTTATCTCTATTATTATCAAAACCAATTGCATTTTTACTTGCTTCAAAAGATCCAATATTAGTTGTCATAAAAAAGATATTATTCCTAAAATCAACTTCTTTTTGTTTATTAGTCATTGCTTTTCCTTCATCAAAAATATGAAGAAAAATATCTAAAACTTCTGGATGAGCTTTTTCAATTTCATCTAATAATATAATGGCATTAGGATTTCTTCTTATTTTATCAAAAACAGTATTATCTTCCAAATCATCATATCCAACATATCCTGGAGGCGCTCCTATTATTTTACTACCAGTATGTGATTCTTTATATTCACTCATATCAAGTCTAATCAAATTACTCTTTGTTTTATTATTTGAATTATCACCAATATTTTGACTAATTAATTTAACTATTTCAGTTTTACCAATCCCGGTTGGTCCTGCCAACAAAAAGACTGCTTTCGCGCCAACTTCTTTACTTACTCCAAAATTAGCAATCTTTATTCTTTCAACTAATTTCTCAATAACGTTATCTTGACCTATAATTTTTTCTTTGAGAAGTTTTTCTAAATTTAAATATGATAATGTATTTTTGTTGATCACTTTTTCTTTGTTTTCACTTTCTTTGTTTTCACTTTCTTTGTTTTCTTTTTCTTCCTTTTCTTTTTTATTTTTTTCTTCTTTTTTATCTAAATCATTAAAAAGAAAATTATCTTCTACTTTTTCAATAAATTGTTCAAATAAATCATATATAACATCTTCATTACTTTCAAAATCATCAAAAAACATTTCCAATATTTTATCAAAAACAATTCCATCATATAAATTCACATTAATAAAAAAGGTATCATCATCTTCATAAGTAGAATCTGAAAGTAAACGTAATTCTAAATGAGATAAGATTTCAAAAGTTTCTTCATCAACATTAGCTATTTCCAAAAATATTCGCATATAAGCAATATTTAGCATTTTACGAATATAATCAAATTGCCAACAATCATTAATTAATTCCCCATTATGATTAAATTTTAAAATATTAGTTAAGTGTTTAATAAGCCATTTTATTTCATCTGATTGTCCCACTTTATCTTTTTCAATATATTTTGCTAGATTGGTATCAAA
This sequence comes from Mollicutes bacterium, assembly GCA_012520435.1. GTDB lineage: Bacteria > Bacillota_I > Bacilli_A > RF39 > UBA660 > JAAYOI01. The sequence continues at coordinate 35,883 of JAAYOI010000007.1, read as the reverse complement.
TTTTTTAAGTATCCTTGCCCCTATTTTTTTGGGAACATCAGGATTTCTTTTAACTAAGTGCACTATTCCATAATAAAATCTAAGAATATCTTTTTGTAAATTATACTTTTCAAAATATTTAAAGTTATTATACATATTTTTAATGGAATTTTTCATTTCCATTATTAAATAAATGAATGGATTAAATGTTAAATTATAATCGTGAAAAAATAAAATAGGAATTATATCTTTATTAAAATTTAAACTTTTTAAATTTTCAATAATTTTATTAACATTCAAATTATTTTCTTCTAAATAAAATTCTAAAAATTCTAAATCTATGTTTGATATTTCTGATAATTCATGGGTTTTTTTCTCATTAATCTCCATAACCATTCCCCCTAAAAAATATTATACCATAAAAGAACTTTTTTTTATTCAAAATAATTATGGATAAGTCTATCCCATATAATTAATTAGGATGTGATTTTGATGCTATGGAAACTGATTAAAAAAATATTTAAAGATTTTTATATCTTTACTGCTGCTTACTCTAATAATGTTTTTCCTGATCCTTTATCTAAAGAAGAAGAAGAAGAATGTATAAGGAGATCTAAATTAGGTGATAAGGAGGCACGTAATAAATTAATTGAACACAATTTAAGATTAGTTGCTCATATTGTTAAAAAATATAATCATAAAAAAGAAGATATTGATGATTTAATTAGTATTGGAACGATTGGTCTTATTAAAGGAGTTGATAGTTATTCTTATAAACATGGAACGAAAATAACTACTTATTGTGCAAGATGTATTGAAAATGAAATCCTTATGTATTTTAGAGGTGATAAAAAAAATAGTAAAAATATTAGTATTACCGAATCAATTGGGTTTGATAAAGATGGTAACGAAATAACCTTTTTAGATATTTTAAAAACACCTAAACCTGATTTTGCGATGGATCTTCATAAACAAAATAATATTTCTTTACTAAAACAATATTTTAATGTTTTAACTGATCGTGAAAAAGAAATCATTTGTAAAAGATATGGTTTAGATGGACATGAAGAAATAACTCAAAAAGAAATTGCCGAACAATTAGGAATATCAAGAAGTTATGTATCAAGAATTGAAAAAAGAGCTCTAACTAAAATATTAAGGGAATTTATTAAAAACAAAAATAATAGCTAATTAGCTATTATTTTTATATGACTACTTAAATTATTTATTCACTAATAACCTCATAACAACGATCGCAAATATCACCATGCATATCTTTTTCTTCAAAATAATTCCAACATCTTTCACACTTTTTACTAACAAAGGCTTCTACTTTTACCCCAATAACACTATATTTAGGTAATTCCTCATCAGTTAAAACAACATCAGATACAATTAGTAATTGTTTTAAATCTTTACCTAAATCTTTAACAATATCTAAGTATTCACCAGTTGCCTGAATATAAACTCTAGCTTCTAATCCTTTACCAATTAATTTTTCATTACGTGCTTCTTCTAATGCTTTATAAACATCATCTTTAATTTTAAAGAATTTATCAAAATAATTCATTATTTCTTGGGCATTTTCATATTCTTTTATTTCTGGATTTCTTTCTAAATGAACACTTTCTTCTTTTTCACCAGGTAATAATTGATATACTTCTTCGCTAGTATAAGGTAAAATTGGCGCTAATAGTTTAATTAAAGATGTTAAAATTTCATATAAAACGGTTTGAACACTTCTTCTCTTATAAGAATTAAAAGATTCAATATATAATATGTCCTTAGTAAAATCTAAATAAAAAGTAGATAAATCATTAACATAATTATTAACAATTTTATAAATATCTTGGAAATTAAAAGTATTATAACTATATTTTATTTCTTTAATAATTTCATTTAATTCAATCAACATATATTGATTGTATTTACTCATATCTTTAAATTTAACTTTATCGATTTTAGGATTAAAATCAAATAAATTACCTAACATAAAGCGATAAGTATTTCTAATTTTACGATAACTTTCTTTTACTTGTTCAATTAATTCTTCACTAATACGAACATCTTCTTTATAATCGACACTAGCAACCCATAATCTTAAAATATCAGAACCATGCATATCAATAACTTTAAGTGGATCAATAACATTACCCATACTTTTACTCATCTTTAAGCCTTTACCATCTAGAACAAAGCCATGAGATACAATTTGTTGATATGGACTTATTCCATGAACAGCTACACTACAAATGAGTGATGAATTAAACCATCCACGATATTGATCTGATCCTTCTAAGTAAATATCAGCTGGGAATTTTAATCCTCTTTCAACTAAAACTCCTGTATGGGTTGAACCTGAATCAAACCAAACATCCATGATATCTTCTTCTTTTGTAAAATTACCATTAGGACTAGCTGGATTACTATAACCTTCAGGTAATAAATCTTTTGCATCCCATTTAAACCAAATGTCGGATCCATGTTCTCTAAAGAGTTTAGCTACATGCATCATAACATCATAATCAACAATTTCACTACCATCTTCATTATAGAAAATTGGAATTGGGACACCCCAAACACGTTGGCGTGAAATACACCAATCTCCTCTTTCTTTAATCATATTATATAATCTTACTTTACCCCATTCTGGCATCCATTTAATTTTGTTTTCAATTTCATTTAATAAATCATCACGAATTTTATCAATACTACAAAACCATTGGAAAGTAGCTCTAAAAATAACTGGTTTTTTAGTACGCCAATCATGAGGATAAGAGTGGGTAATAAATTTAAGTTTTAATAAAACACCAAGTTCATCTAATTTTATAGTAATAGCTTTATTAGCATCTTCAAAATATAATCCCGCAAATTCTCCCGATTCTTCGGTTAAATATCCTTGGTCATTAATACCATTAATTAGTCCTAAATTATATTGTTTACCAATAATAAAGTCATCTTCACCATAACCTGGTGCGATATGAACTAAACCAGTTCCTGTATCAAGAGCAACAAGATAACCAATAATAACTGGTGAGGTACGATCCATAAAAACATGTTGATATTTAACACCTTCTAATTTTTTACCATTAAAGGTATTTACTATTTCATATTCTTTCCATTCGAATTCTTGAGCTAAAGTATCAAGTAGGTCTTTAGCAACAATATATTTCTTATCATTAACTAAAATTTTAGCATAATCAAATTGGTCACTAACAGCAATTCCTAAGTTACCAGGTAAGGTCCAAGGAGTAGTCGTCCAAATAACTAAATTATCATTAACATCTATAACATCATTGCCTTCAACTACTGGAAAAGCTACATAAATAGATGGATCTTTACGATCATAGTATTCAATTTCGGCTTCTGCTAAAGCAGATTCACTACTTGGACTCCAGTAAACAGGTTTTAATCCTTTATAGATTAAACCTCTTTTAGCCATTTCGGCAAATACTTCAATTTGTCTTGCTTCAAAACTTTTTTCCATTGTTACATATGGATGTTCCCAATCACCAATAACATTTAATTTTTTAAATTGGTCTTTTTGTTTTTCAATTTGTTCTAAAGCATATTTTTTACATAAATCTCTAAATTCATTTTTTCCCATTTCTTTACGATTAACACCACTATTAGTAACAGCCGTTTCAATTGGAAGACCGTGAACATCCCAACCTGGAATATAGATAACTTGGTCCCCTTCTAACATATGATAACGATTAATAAAATCTTTTAAAATTTTATTTAAAGCATGCCCAATATGAATATCCCCATTCGCATATGGAGGACCATCATGTAAAACAAATGGTTTACCATCTTTATTTTTTTCTAATATTTTATTATATAAAGCCATTTCTTCCCATTTTTGTCTTTGGACTTTTTCATTTTCTGGTAAATTACCTCGCATACTAAATTCTGTTTTAGGCATTAATAATGTATCTTTATAGTCCATAATTCACCTCTCCTTTTTGCGATAAAAAAGTATTAAAAAAACATCCTTAATTTTAAGGACGTTTTGAACGCGGTACCACCTTAATTCGTAATTTACTTACGCACTTATTTTTGATAACGCAACTTGCGATTCTTCCCTACTTATCGAGAAGATACATCAGGAGTGATCCGTATATTATTTGTTTGTTAGTTTCCACCAACCACTAACTCTCTATAAAACGCTGTAACATACCGTCTCCATCATCTGTTTTTATAATTCAATTTTTTCAATATCATCAACAAATTCTAATTGAGATTCGATAATATCGCGTAAACGTCTTTTAAAAACATTTAAATTTCGTCTAAGCATACTAGCCTCATATTCTGTTTTTTCAGCACGAAGTAAAGCTTCATTAACAATGCGACTAGCATTCCTTTTAGCATCCTCAATAATAGTTTCTCTTTCTTGTTGAGCAGCACTCCTAATTTGATCAGAAGTTCTTTGAGCCATTAAAATTGCTTTATTTAAAGTTTCTTCCATTCTTTCATATTGTCCTAATTTGTCTCTTAAAATTTGGTTTTCTTGCTCAACTTTTTCTAATTCAATAATACGTTCATTTTTAACTTTTAGCTCATTAACCATTTCCTCAACTTGTTTAATAACTTGATCTAAAAAACGATTTACTTCTGCTGGATTATAGCCACGAAGTGTACGGTTAAATTTTTCCATCATCTCACCCCTTGGCGCTACTAAGTATTGTAGCACACTTTCTTTTCAATTTCAATATTATTTTTCTAAATTACCATTCAATATCTATATCATCATTATCATGAATATTTTTACTATCTTTTTCATCAGTAATTTTACCTTCAATATTAACATTATTTGGGGTACACAAGAAAATGCCACCGCCTATTTTTTGAATACCACCATCAATCGCATAAATAGTTCCACTTAAAAAATCAACAATTCTTTTTGCTTGATCAGGTGTAACCCTTTTTAAATTAACAACAACCGTATTACGATTACGTAAATAATCGGCAATTTGTTGTGATTCTGAATAAGCACGAGGTTCCAATAAAATCATTTTATTTCCTTCTTGTAAAGTTTCTTCTGGCCTTACATGATAATAAGCATCTCCAACACCACTATTACTAAATACATCTGGCTCATCATTTGATAACCATTTTTTGATGCTAAAACCCATATATATTCCTCCACTCTACACTATTATACACTTTACTACATAACATTTTACCATAGTTTTATAAAAAAAGAAATATTTTTTTATTATTTTTCTTGTTTTTTACTATATATAGTAAAATTTTTTACTTAAATTACTTAATTTATTATAATTAGTTGTAATTTATTTAAAATATATATACCAAATAAGTATTTACAATAAAAAAGGAAAAATATTAATATTCTATTTTTCCTTTTAGATAATCTATAATTTCATAAATTGATAAAGTTATTTGTTTCATCGTATCACGATCACGAATTGTTACTGTATTATTATTTAAAGTTTCATCATCAACGGTAATACAAAATGGTGTTCCAATAACATCTTGACGACGATATCTTTTACCAATATTGCCAGTTTCATCATAAACAACCATAAAATGTTTACTTAACATTTGATATAATTCTTTAGCTTTTTCTGAATGATTTTTCTTAATTAATGGGAAAACAGCAACCTTATATGGAGCCAAAGTAGGATGGAATTTCATGATTTCTCTTTCACTTCCATCTTCTAATGTTTCAATATCATAAGCATCACATAAAATAACTAAAATCATTCGATCGGCACCTAAACTAGGTTCAACAACATAAGGAATATATTTTTCATTAGTTTCGGGATCTAAATATTCCATACTTTTTTTAGAAAAAAGTTGATGTTGTTTTAAATCATAATCGGTACGACTAGCAATCCCCCATAATTCTCCCCAACCAAATGGGAATTTATATTCAATATCAGTTGTTGCATTTGAATAATGACTTAATTCTTCTTTTGAGTGATCGCGAAGGCGAATATTTTCTTTGTTAATTCCTAAACTTAATAACCAATTATAACAATAATCTTTCCAATATTTAAACCATTCTAATTCGGTTCCTGGTTTACAGAAAAATTCTAATTCCATTTGTTCAAATTCACGGGTTCTAAAAATAAAGTTACCTGGCGTTATTTCATTACGAAAACTTTTACCTATTTGAGCAATGCCAAAAGGTATTTTTAAACGCATACTTCTTTGAACATTTAAGAAATTAACAAATATACCTTGAGCTGTTTCTGGACGCAAATAAATCGTATTAGCACTATCTTCAACAACTCCTTGAAAAGTTTTAAACATTAAATTAAATTGGCGAATATCAGTATAATTTACTTTACCACATTTTGGACACTTTACATTATTTTCTTTAATATATTCAATTAATTTTTCATTTGACCAACCATCAACTGTAATTTTTCCTTCCGTAAATTCTTCAATCAATTTATCGGCACGATGCCTTGTTTTACATTCCTTACAATCAATTAATGGATCATTAAAATTACTTAAATGTCCACTAGCTTCCCATGTTTTAGGATTCATTAAAATTGCACTATCCATACCAACATTATAAGGATTTTCTTGAACAAACTTTTTTAACCATGCTTTTTTAATATTATTTTTTAATTCCACTCCTAAAGGTCCATAATCCCAAGTATTCGCAAGTCCATCATAAATTTCACTACCTTGAAAAATAAATCCATATTGTTTACATAAATTAACAATTTTTTCTAAATTCATTTTACCCCTCCTATAAAAAAACTTCCAGAATAGTTGTAAGGACGAGTTACCCCGCGGTTCCACCTTACTTATTCTAGAAGAATCGCTTTTAGTATATTGCTCCGGGATTCCAACCCCATCATCGCATTGATATATAAGTTACATTTATTATATACCTTAAAAATATATAATTGTCAATAAGATTAATTATATTCTTTACATTTTTCTTCTAACAAAAGAAAATTACAACATCTATCCATTATATTTTTTGGTAAAGTTTTATCTTTGTATTTGGTATATAGTTTTATTGCTTTTCCTCTAACAATCCTTTTATTTCTATTTAACCAAAGTAATTGCGATTATAAGTTAATATATTTTTGTTCTTTTAAATTATCAGTTTTTTATTTTAAATCAATTAATTTATAATTGATACTTTGAACAAGAATCATATTATTAAAATTAACTGCCCCTAATTTTCCATTATCTATTTTAACAAAATCTAAAGTATTTTTCATTTTTTTATGTTTTTCTTTAGGACTAGATAATGGCGCAAAATATTCATAGTTATTTACAGTAAATAAAATACCTATAAATGGTCTTAATTCTTTACTGCCTTTATTATAACAAACTTTATTATCAAATTTTCTTAAATAATCACAATATTCATGATCAACTTTTACAATTCTAAAATTTTTCACGATTCTATCACCACCATTTATTGTACTTATTATACATTAAAAATAACCAAAAGAAAAGACTAGAGTGTGCTCTCTGGTCTCTTCTTTCATTTCCTCTTATTGGTGGGAATCACCAGCTTTTTTTGCTACAATAGTAGCATTATTATTATATGCATTTTTTCGCACCACAATCAATTTGTGTGCTAATAATGTATCATATTTATTTAACACATATTACTAAATATTATCAAAAAACTACAAATGTAAAAAAACTACTTGTTAGAAAACCTAAAAACATACCGGCAATTACTTCAATAGGATTATGTCCTAATTCTTCTTTTAAATGCTTAATTCCAATTTTATAATGGCGATTAATAAATTCTTCAACTATTTTATTAATTGCTTCTGCTTGCTTACTACTTTCTTTTCTAAGACCCATCGAATCATAAGCAACCACTAATGAAAAAACTAAGGCGATTGCAAATAAGGGAGAAGTAAAGCCTTCATTAAAACCTAGCATTATGGCCAGTGAAAAAGTAAATGAACTATGAGAACTAGGCATACCACCACTACCATTAAAGAATCTACCCCACTTTAATTTATTATCGCGAATTGATTCAATTGTAAATTTAATTGATTGGGCTAAAACTAATGTTGTAAAAGCAACTACTAAATATTTATATTCAGCCATAATATCTCCTAACATATTTTATTTAAGCCTTTTAGAAAAGATTTACTTTTTAAATATAAACCGGTATATTGATCATAATATTCATCTAAAAAAGTATTTATTTCTTTTTTTACTTCTTCACTAATATCTAACTTAGATATTTTAGATATATCAACATAATAAAACATTCTAAGCATTTTAATTGTTTTAGAACTAACTCTTTTTTCATTAGTATAACACTTACTACAAATATATCCACCTTTAGAACTTGATAAAGTTATAATAGAAGTATTAGAACCACATATCGCACATCGATCAATAATAGGCATAACACCTAAATAATCTAAATATTTTAATTCTAAAATATTGGTAATGACCATCGGATCATAACCTTCATTAATTTTAATTAAGCTACTTATTAATAAATCATAAATATCATTTCTCGTACTTTGTTTCATTACTTGTTCAGTTATATCTAATAAATAACTTGCATAACTAATTCTTTTAATATCCGTTTTAATATTACGGAAATTATCAATAACATCAACACTAATCAAAGTGGATAATTTATCCACTTTGTAATAAAGATTGAAATAACCATAAGTTAGTTTATTACTTACACTTCTAAGTTCACTTTTTAAAGATTTGCAACCTTTGGCAATCGCACTAATGATACCATAATCTTTGGTAATAATATTTAAAATCTTACTTGTTTCACTATAATCTTTTTCACTTATGATTATTCCTTCAATCTTTTTTATTTCCATAAAATCACCTAGTCTACTAATTCAAAACGATATTTTTGGGTAACATCGGGATATTTATCTTGATCAACTTCTGATAAAAACATTTCATAATCTCTAACCCAAATTTTATTATCCCCATATAAAGCTTGATAGATAACTAATTTTCTTGGATTTTCATCATTATTGGTTTCACTATCATAACCAATCATTAATACTTTATACATTTTTCCTTTAAAATGACGGTATATACCACCAATTACAACATCTCTTTTTTCAACAATATTCATTTACTTCTTCCTTTCTAATTCTTTATATTTAATATAATATTCTATTTTTCCTGTAGTTTTAAATAATTGCCATAATAATTCTTTATTCATATAACCACCCTTTCAATAATATAGTGGTGATTATAATTTTTATTTATTCAAATTTATTAAAGCCAAATTCTGCCAAATATTTCTCTTTATTGCGCCACTTTTTTATTGTTTTAACATATAAATCTAAATATACTTTTCCACCCAAAAGGCTTTCTAAATCTTGTCTTGATAAAATTCCTATTTCTTTTATTTTATTACCTTTTTTACCAATAATAATCTTTTTTAAAGATTCACGATCCACAATAATAGTAGCATTTATTGTATAAATATCATCTTTTTTTTCAAAATGTTCAATAACACATGTAACCGAATGTGGTACTTCTTCTTCGGTTAACATTAATACTTTTTCACGAATAATTTCAGCCATCATAAATTCTAATGGCTTATTTGTAACTCCATTATCTTCATAATATTTAATTGTATCTGGTAAATATTTTTTGATAACTTTAATTAAAGTATCAACATTATCATTTTTTAAAGCAGATAATGGTACTATCTCTTGAAAATTATATAAATCTTTGTATTCATCAATCTTTAACAAAATTTCATCTTTATTTAATTTATCAATTTTATTAATAGCCAAAATAACTGGTTTATTTGCTTCTTTTAATTTTTCAATAACATATTTATCACCAGGCCCTAAAGATTCACTACCATCAATTAAAAAAACAATAACATCAACATCATTAATAGTATAGTATGTTTGTTTATTTAAATATTTACCTAATTTATGTTTAGGTTTATGAATACCTGGTGTATCAACAAAAACAATTTGGGTATCTTCTTCATTATAAATCCCTTGAATAAGATTTCTTGTTGTTTGTGGTTTATCAGAGATAATCGCAATTTTTTTACCAATAATACTATTAAGTAAAGTGGATTTACCAACGTTAGGTCTTCCCACTAAACTAACAAATCCTGATTTCATTTTAAATCCTCACTTGAAAAAGGATGAACTATAATATCCTTGATTTTATATTTTTTGGTTTCGTTTTTATTCATTAAAATTAAGTCATCTTCAAGATTAAAAAATTCTGTAATTACTTGTCTACAAATAAAACAAGGAAAAGCTAAACGATCACTTGCAACCATTACATATAAAGCTTTAAAATCACCTTTACGATATCCATCTTCAACGGCATCATTAATCGCATTCATCTCAGCACATACCGATGCTCCAAGCGAAGCATTTTCAACATTAACACCTTCATAAATTTTTCCATCTTTAGTTTCTACAATAGAAGCAACTTTATAATTTGAATAAGGAGCATAAGCATTATCTAATAGTTTTAATAATCTTTCCTTCATGTTATCACCTACATCAATTCTAAAATCTTAGGTAAAAAGATAATTAAACCACTAATAAAAGCGATTAGCGAAAAAACAAAAACAGCAGCCGATGCCGTATCTTTGGCAATCTTCGCTAAAGGATGAATTTTAGGACAAGTAAGATCAACCACCGCTTCTAAAGAAGTATTAACAAGTTCGGTTGCAAGAACAAGACCAATTAAAATAAAACATAATAACCATTCCATTAAACTTATTTTGAGCCATACTCCAAATACTACTACCAATATTACAACTATTAAATGAATAATCATACTTTGTTCATATTTATAAGCATATTTAAGTCCATCTAAAGAATGTTTAAAACTAGTTATAAATCTTTTTAAACTTCTTCTTTTTTGTTTATTTCTTAATTCCATATCCATCTAAAATCAACTCCTGCTTTTTAAACATTATTTCTTCTTCTTTTTGATCCATGTGATTATATCCTAATAAATGTAAAAATCCATGAATGGTAAGGAAAGCTAGTTCTCTTAAAAAACTATGACCATATTCTTTGGCTTGTTCTTTTAATTTATCTAATGATATATAAATATCACCTAGTAATCTAATACCAGGTAATTTAATATCCAAATTATCTTCTAAAGCAAAAGATAAAACATCTGTGGGACTATCAACCCCCCGATATTCATTATTTAATTTATGAATCGTTGCATTATCGACAATAACAATATTAAATTCAACATTTTCTAATTTTTCCCTTTTTAAAGCATATTCTATTAACTTTTTTATTTCTTCTAATTCTTTTATTTCTTCATCTGTTTCATTAAAAAAACCAACTTTATTCTTCATTATTACACTCCTATATTTATAATGTTTAGTAAATATAAAATAATTCCTACTAGTATACCTAACATAATTATATTATAAATAATTCTTTTTTTCAAGAAAACTGGTAAATGACTTTTAATATTATCTAAAAACCGATATAAATAATGTCCCATAATTCCACCTAATAAATTAAGAATAATATCATCGATATCAAAAACTCGTCCAATCATTGATTGTGTTGTTTCAATGGATAAGGATGTAAGTAAGGTTAATAAAAACATAATCCATACTTTTTTAATTTTAAAAAAGTATGAAATAAAAAAACCATATGGTAAAAACATAACCATATTACCTATGACATTTTTAAAAAATAACTTACTTCCAAAAGTATAACGAAGCATTTCACCAAATGGAACATAATTAGAGGTAGACCAATTAACATCTTGAAAAGTAACGACATAAAATAAACAAACAATATAAATAACAAAACCTAAAAATAATATTTCTTTATAAAAAATAATTTTTTTCTTTTTAGCAATTAAATACATAAAACGGATGAGTTCAATTCCAAAACAAATCAAAAAGATGGTTAAACCAATTTCTTCAAGAATACTTATAATACTTGCTCTTAACATGAACTCACCCCTATTCTATTTCCTTAGGTATTTCTTCTATTCTTTGATAACTAGTAATATCTTCATGTACCGCATAAAACATATCTAATACTATTGTACTATTTCTAATTGTAACTTTCAAACAATTTTGACTAATAATATATTCATTGTCATCTAATTTACTCTGCATTTTCTCACGTGCTAAGGCAATAGCTTTATTAATAGCTTCTTCTTCCGTATTAATTTCCTCAATAATATTTATTTCTTTTTGATATTGCCACATAAGTTTAATTGGTAACCAATTATTTTCTAATAAAATTTTATTTTCTTTTTTCTTATTTTTAAAAGGTTTAAAATTAAATAACTCTATTTCTTTATTTAATAATTGTAAAACTAAAACTTTTTTCTTTTTACCCGTTTCTTTTTCTTCTTTATAAATAAAAGGATATTCAACTTTTGTTTGATACCAAACTTCGCCAAATACTCTTCCTTTGGCTCCTACTATTTCTTTAACCGTATAATATAATTTAATTTCTCCACTAATAATGATATCGCCAGGTCTTACATAATCATTAATATTTCTTACTATTACTCCTTGTTCTGCTTCAATACTTCTTATAATCGCATTACGACTAGCTACAATATGACGATTCTCTGGTTGTTTTTCAATAATTGGTAATTTTCTTTCTTGAACTCTAACAATATATTTAGTTCCAACACTCTCTATTTCTAACCATTCAATTTTATCTTTATGTTTTAAAATAATTTGTTCTTTTATTTTTTGAAGTTCAAAATAATTTTTTTTAAATCCTCTTTTTTTTATTCCATATAATTCTAATTCTTTAGTTAATAAATTTCTTAAATCTTTATTAGTATGAATTATTTCAATATTTAATATTAAATTTGATAAAAAAAGAAGTAAACCTATACCTAAAATAATACCAATAATTACTATTTTATTTAAATTGATTATTTTCTTTATTTTAATCATACCATAACTATCTATTATATTTATATCATAAATAGTTTTTATTTCCTTTATTCTTTCATAATCTTTTTTACTTACAATAATATCAACTTCATTGTAGTGTAAATAAATGATTTTATGTAATTCAATTTTTTGATCAACTAATCTTTTTAAAAATCGTTCAATATTTCTTCCTTTTATTCTTAATTTAACCATCCCAAATAATCTTTCAAAAAACGCATTCTTCATCAAATCACCTTAATTCTATATTTTTAACATCCCCCGTTATTAAAATTTCATCTAATAATAATCTCGATACTACTAAATTATTACCATTAATAATAACTTCCCCATCCTTATGTCTTATTACAACTTTATGATTATCAAAATGATTAATACTTGTATAATTAACAATATTTATCTTATTAGGATAAATATTAATCGTAAATTCTTCTTCTAATATATAATTACGAAAGCGATCAATTAATTTCATAAACCCACCTATATAAATCTATTAAAAAATAGATTTATTTATGAAAATAAAAATAGATTTAAATTTTTAAATCTATTTATCGACTACAATTAAATTCCCGCCATATTTTATATCATATTCATCTAACAAATTATAAAAGGCATCCGCATCCATTGATAATTTATTTTTAATATCGATAACAATATCATAAATATTATATTCTTCAATAATATAAAACATTTTTTTTCTTAATTTTTTTATTCCGTCTCTATTAATAATACCCGATATATTTATATATAGAGTGTTTTTGGTATATTCCATATCAAGTTTCATATTATCACCGTCCTCCTAAATAATAACACCCCCTTTTTAAATTATAAATAGTTTCGACAAAACTAGAAAAAAGATGTTTTTATTACTCTATAAAGTCGAAATGTGTTATAATTTAATAAGAGGTGCGAATATGAAACCATTTATTGTTCTTATTTGTAAAATAATAGGATTTATTTTAAGAAAATTTAATAAAGGTTCAGCTTATCCAGGATCTTTAGCTTTAAAAATAGATGAAAATATTTTTAATTATTTTAAAATGCCTAAAATTACAATTGCGGTTACGGGAACAACGGGAAAAACAACTATTTCTAATACTTTAACAGCTATTTATAAACATGCAGGATTTAAGGTTGCCAATAATACAAGAGGTTCTAATTTAAAAGCAGGAATTCTTACCTGTTTAATTGAAAATGCAAATATTTTGGGAAAAATAAAAGCTGATGTTTTAATTTTAGAAATTGATGAGAGGTATGTTAAAAAAGTTATTGAATATATCAAACCAAATTACTTTATTATTAATAATCTTTCTCGTGATCAATTAGCGCGCAATGGTCATTTTGATATTGTTTGGGAAGATATTAATGCTCATATTAGTAGTGATATCCATTTAGTATTGAATGCTGATGATCCATTAATTTCTAAATTTAGTTTATATCATAAAGGAAGCGTAACTTTCTATGGCTTAAGTAAAACGATTTATTCTAAAAATGAACCCGCTTTAAATACTTTAGATTTAGTATATTGTCCAATTTGTAATAAAAAGTTAAGATTTACTTATTATCATTATGGTAATTTAGGAAACTATGAATGTTCTAATAATGATTTTAAAAGAGTTAAACCTGATTATGAAGCCAAATTAGTAAGTGATAGCAGTTTTATGGTTGATATTGTAGAAATAAAAATGAATAGTACGTCTTTATATAACGTTTATAATTTACTGGCATGTTATACTGTTGCTTCTTTATCTAACATTCCTAAAGAAAAAACAGTTGAAGCTATAAATAATTTATCTTTAAAAATTAAAAGATTAGATATTATGACTGTTGATAATAAAGACTTTATTCTGTTATTAAGCAAAAACGAAACACCTATTTCTTATAATCAATCATTAGAATATGTTTCTAAACAAAAAGAACCAAAAACGGTTGTTATAGGGTTTGATAGAATTAGTGGTAGATATAATTTAAAAGATTTATCATGGTTATGGGATATCAATTTTGAAATGTTAAATGATGATTCAATCAATAAAATTATATGTGTTGGAACATTTGCGCATGATATTGCCGTTAGATTAAAATATGCGAATGTTATTCCTAAAAAAATTGTTATTTGTTTATCGTCTGATGAAATGTTAAAGGTTATCAAAAAGCACAGTTTAAAAAGAATTTATTGTATCTTATACTTTGATGTTGAAAAGAAATTTAAGAAAATGTTAAAGCAGGAGGCCTAATATGAAATTTACAATTGCTTATTTATATTATGATTTATTAAATTTATATGGGGAAAATGGAAATATAAAAATTCTTAAAAAACAATTAGAACATCAAGGTATAAATGTTTCAATAAAATTTCTTACGATTGATGATGAACTTGATTTTGATCAATATGATTTAGTTTATATAGGTGCTGGTACTGAGCATAATCAAAAGATAGCTTTAAAACATTTATTGAAATATAAAGAACAAATTAAAGAAGCAATTGAAAATGATAAATTCTTTTTAGTTACAGGGAATGCAATTGAATTATTTGGAAAGTATATATATGATAAGAATAAAAAGAAACATAAAGCTTTAGATATATTTAAATTTACCGTTAAAGAAGAAGAATTTAGAATGATTGATGAAGCTATTTTTAAAACTGATTTAATTGATCAAGAAGTAATTGGTTTTCAAAATCAAAATAGTGTTATTAAAGATAATTTAAAATATCCTTTATTTACAGTCATAAAAGGAATTGGTAGTTATCCTAATAGTACTAAAGAAGGTATTCATTATCGTAATTTTTATGGAACTTATTTAATTGGCCCAATTATAGGAAGAAATCCCGAATTATTAAAATACTTTGTTAGAACTTTAATTAAAAGTAAAAATCCTAATTTTAAATTTAAATCTTTTGATTTAAAATTAGAATATGAAGCTTATCAACATTTTATAAATAAGTTTTATCGTGATATAATTACCATAAATTAATATTTTAAAAGGTGGGATAAATATGGCAGATACTGATAAAATTTTAAAAGCTTTAGATACGATTGTTATTGTGACCGATAAAAACAATAATATCACCTATAACAACCAAAATATTGATAAACATTTTATAGATTTAATTAAAAATAATTATAATGGTGAAATATACATTGATGAATTAAAAAGATGGTATCATATTGCTACCAAAAATATAGGTGAAGAAGTTATTCATGCTATTACGAATATCACTATTTATAAATTAAGAGAACAAAATTTATATTTACAAGGAATATCTGATGATTTAACAGGATTGTATAATCGTAAAGGTGTTGATGCTGCCATTAAAGAAGCGGTTGAAATTTTTAATAAAATAGGACAACCTTTTACCGTTATCATGGGTGATATTGACCATTTTAAACAAATTAATGATAAATTTGGACATTCAGTTGGTGATACAGTTTTAAGTAAAATTGGTGAAATCTTTCGCCAAAATATTCGTAAAAACGATTTTGTTGGACGTTATGGTGGCGAAGAATTTCTGATTATTTTGAAAACTGATAATCTTGAACAAATTGTTCCACGTATTGAAAAAATTAAGCAAACCATTGAACAAACTGACTTCAATATTAACTTTGAAACAACGATGACTTTTGGTATTCAAATATATGATGGTACAAAAGATATTGATCAAGTTATTAAGGAAGCAGATGACGCTTTATATCATGGTAAAAAAAGTGGTCGTAATCAAATTGTTATTTATAATAATATGAAAAATGAATCAAAAAAATTATAGTAAAAAAGGATTAAAACTAATTAATCCTTTTTATTTATCTCTAACTTCGCCACCAATTTGTTTTTTAACTTCTTCAATTATCT
Organism: Mollicutes bacterium; assembly: GCA_012520435.1. GTDB lineage: Bacteria > Bacillota_I > Bacilli_A > RF39 > UBA660 > JAAYOI01. The sequence continues at coordinate 19,172 of JAAYOI010000007.1, read as the reverse complement.
TATTAAAGATAACTGTTACTTCTTCATCAGTTAAAGTTTTATTTGGATCTTGGAAAGTTAAGGAATAAGCAATTGATTTTTTATCTTTACCAATGTTTTCTCCTTCATAAACATCAAATACATTAACTTCTGTAAGTAATCTTCCACTTACTTTTTTAATGACTTTTTCTATATCAATAGATGATATATTTTTATTAACAATGAAAGCAACATCTTTATTGATACTTGGATATTTAGGTATTTCTTTAAATTTAATATTACGAACTCTTTTATTCATTAATTTATCAAGACTTAATTCAAATACATATATTTCTTTTTTGTTAATGTTTGGATGAATTTGACCTAAATAACCAATTATTTCATTATCAACAATAATATTGGCACTACGACCAGGATGTAAATCTTTTATTAAATCTTGATTACTAAAATTATAACGATTAGCTAATCCTAAATATTTTAGTAAGTTTTCAATAATACCTTTTAAAACATAAAAATCGACTTTAATGATATTATGTTGCCAATCATTAATAAAATAATTGCCATATAATAGCCCACTAACTTTAGCTTCTTCAACATAGTCTTCATTAACTTTAGAATAACAAGATCCTATTTCAAAAATATTAACATCTTTAATATTACGTGAACTATTATAATGATATACCTCTATTAAAGAAGGAATTAAACTATTACGCATAATTTTTCGGTCTTCACTCATTGGATTATTTAAAATTACTTTTTCATAAGTTTCTTTAATAAATTTATCACTATCTTGTTCACTAATTAAAGAATATGTAATAACTTCGTTTAATCCTAGTGATGTTAATCTTTTACGAACATTTTTAATAAATTCGGTTTTTGGTAAATAACTACCTCTTTTAATTGAAGTAATTGGTAAAATACCTTTAACATTATCATAACCAACAATTCTACCTACTTCTTCAATTAAATCTTCTTTAATATTAACATCTAATCTTCTAGTTGGAACTAAAACCGTAAAAGTATTTTTATCAATTGTATATTTAAATTGTAATCTATCAAAAACATCAGCAATAGTATCTTTATCTAATTGCATTCCCAATACATTATTTATTTTATCAATAGTAATAGTTATCTTTTTATCACTTTTATCAGTTACATCATGAGTTAAAATACCACTTACAACTTCCCCACTTGCATATTTATTTAAAAGATAACATGCTCTTTTGATTGCTAGTAAAGTACGAGCTGAATCAATTCCCTTTTCATAACGCATACTAGATTCACTACGTAAAATACGTTTAGAAGTATGACGAATATTATACGGATGGAAAATAGCAGCTTCAATAAAGATATTTTTGGTTTCTTCAGTTACTTCGGTTGATAGTCCTCCCATAACACCCGCCAAAGCAACTGGTCCATTATCATCAGCAATCACAATATCATTACTACTTAAAGTTCTTTCAATACCATCTAAGGTTGTTATTTTTTCATTTTCTTCAGCCATTCTAACATAAACATTTTTAACTAATTTATCAGCATCAAAGAAATGTAATGGTTGACCAAATTCTAACATAACATAGTTACTAATATCAACAACATTATTAATTGGTCTAATACCACTAGCCATCAATCTTGTTTGAATAAAACGAGGGCTTTCTTTAATAACAATATTTTTAACTAATTTACCTAAATAAATCGAACATTTATCAGTTAAGACTTTTAATCGACGAGTATCATGAATATCTTCATCTATTTCTTCAACATCAACATTTGGCTCTTTTACTTTTTTATTATATAAAGTTCCTATTTCATAAGCCATTCCTAAAATACTAAGTAAATCACCACGATTAGCGGTCAAATCAAAATCGATTACTTCATCATCATATCTTAAATACTTAATCGCATCTTCACCAATAGGTGCATCATCAGGAAAAACATGAATGCCATTTTTATCTTCTTCGGATAAATATTTTGATTCAATACCAAGTTCTGCTAAAGAACAGATCATGCCTTCAGATTTTAGTCCTGCTAGTTTAGCTTTACCAATGGTAATCCCACCCGGTAAAGTTGCCCCTACTTTGGCAACAATTACTTTTTGACCAGTTCTAACATTAGGTGCTCCACATAAAATTTGTTTATGTTCGCCATCACCAATGTCAACTTTACAAATACTTAACTTAGTTGATTCAGGATGTTTTTGACAATCAAGAATATAGCCAACAACTAAATTAGTTGCACTACTAATCTTTTCAATGCTTTCATATTCATTACCAGCAAATACCATTTTATCAGCTATTTCTTGAAAATCAATATCATTAATATCGATATAATCACTTAAAAAACTCTTACTAACACGCATTATTCATCACTTCCTTCTATTCTATTAAAATCTTTTAGGAAACGCATATCGTTAGTATAGAAATGACGAATATCATTAATTCCATACTTTAACATTGCAATTCTTTCAGGTCCCATACCAAAAGCAAATCCAGTATATTTTTCAGGATCATAACCACTCATACGAAGGACATTTGGATGAACCATTCCAGCACCTAAAATTTCTATCCAACCAGTATATTTACATAATGGACAACCTTTACCATCACATTTAAAGCAAGAAACATCGGCTTCAATACTAGGTTCGGTAAATGGGAAAAAGCTTGGACGAAAACGAATAGTTCGATCTTCCCCAAACATTTTTTTTGCAAATATTTCTAATGTTCCTTTTAAATGCGCCATACTAATTCCTTCATCAATTACTAATCCTTCAATTTGCGTAAATTGATGAGAATGAGTAGCATCCTCATCGCGACGATAAACTTTTCCTGGACAAATAATTCTAATTGGTCCTTTATCTTTATTAGCTTCCATTATACGTGCTTGAACAGGTGAAGTATGAGTTCTAAGTAAAACTTCTTCCGTTATATAAAAACTATCTTGGGCATCTCTAGCTGGATGTCCTTTTGGTAAATTAAGTTTTTCAAAGTTATATAAATCCAATTCTATTTCCGGTCCTTCAACTACATCATAACCCATTGATACAAATAATTCTTCAATTTCTTCAATTACTCTAGTAAGAGGATGGAAAGTACCTACTGGAATATCCGTAGCTGGTAAAGTTATATCAATTTTTTCTGTTTCTAATTTTTTGTTTAATTCTAACTCTTCTAATTCTTGTCTTTTCTTTTCTAATAATTCATTAACTTCATTTTTAAAATCATTCAAAAACATTCCATATTCTTTCTTTTCTTCAATTGATAAACTTCCCATAATACTACTTAATTCTTGAATATAACCTTTTTTACCTAAATATTTAACACGTACTTCATTAAGTTCACCTAAATTATTTACACCATCTAAATCTTTTAAAAATTCTTTTTTTAAATTTATTATTTTTTCTTTCATACTAACCTCCTTCTATTAAAAAAATCACATCCATTAAGGACGTGATTTACGCGGTACCACCTTATTTCATAGAAATAAATTTATTTCTATACCCTCTTAGACTATAACGCGTCATCGTTATATTTTTTGAATATAAAGCTCCAAGGACGAATTCATAAAAGATTATTGTTAGTTTCCACCAACCACTAACTCTCTATAAATAAGAACTTTTAATACTACTTCCTTATCATCGCTTCTTAATTATTCAAATTTTGTTACAATTAATTATATCACAAAATATAAGTAATTCAACCTTTTTATTTTATTTTTTCTATTTTAATCTTGCTTTTTCTAAAATCTAATAAACATATTAAGATGAATCCCATTAAACCTATTACACTACTAATTACTCCTTCTTTAAATAAAGGCGCTTGATATTTGATTTCAATTTCATAATGACCTTTAGTAATCGGTATACCAATAAAACCATTATTAACTCGTTCATACTCTTGTTTTTCCCCATTTAGTTTTATTTTAAATCCTTTATCATAAGGAATTGTTAAAACCAAATAACCATCTTTATCTGTACTAATACTTCCTTTGATAATATCACCTTTTGTTTTATCTATATCAACAATCATTTTATCAATTTTTTTTGTTGCTTTTATTACATCATTATAATCCATAATAAAAGTTTCAATATTAGTTATTTCAAAAGTACCTTTACTAAATTTAATTTTTAATTCTTCAATATCTTTTGATGATGATATAGTATATTCAAAAGTATAATTTTGATTATGATATATCCAACTTTTACAAGTAAGTTTATTAGTTATACCATTAATATCAATACTTATATCACCTTTATTACAACTAGGTGATTTTAAAACATCAAATTTAATAAATAAAATTTTATTATTTATTTTTTCTTTTAATTTTAAATTAATAATATCTTTTTCTTTAGCCTTAATAATATATTTATTATCTTCTTTATTTATTTCTAAATTATTACCTACTACTATATCATAATTTAATTCAATAGGTCTAATAGAACTTAAAATGGGATTCTTACTTTGACCATCAATAATCACATTATTTAAAAGAACATCTAATTTATATGGATATTTTAATTCATAAAATTCATCATAACTTATTATATTATCAATTATATATACTAAAGGAAAAACATTATCATTTTGATAAATACCTATTTCTTTATTTCCTTTAATTAAATTATAACCAATGGGAATATTATCCTTAGTTAAAAGATATTTTACTCCCATTAAAGTTTGAAATAAAATATTATTAGTTTGCGGTATTATAAGTAAATTACGATATGGTAAAGCATTACTATAAGTATTGACAAAAAAGTTATAATAATCGTTATTATATATTGATGAATATAATGATGTTTGATAATAATTAGGACTATATACCTTATTAATAGTTGGTAAGGTATCTAATAAATTATTAAAACGATAAAAAGAATTATCTTCTTTAATAGTATCTAAAATTAATTCTTCTTTTCTTTTATCAAAGATATTATAATATTCTTTTTTAGTTACTAATTCATCTTCTAAATTAGAATTTAAACAACTATAAAAAGCAATTAATAATAAAGGAATACATAATAAAGAACATTTCTTTTTTCTATTATAAATTAATAAAACAATCATTGATATTAATAAATCAAAATAATAGAAGTTATTATGATAACCAGTAAAATAAATAATTATATTTACTATTATTAAAATTAAAAATAATAATTTTATTTTAATTTGTTGATTCAATAATTTTTCTAAAAAAATACTAATCAATAAACCCATAAGTGGTAAAAAAGGAATTAATACTTTAGCTCTAATATATAAAGTACCATTTAATAAATACATAAAAATAGGAATAAAGAAAATAATGGAAATAATTATATTTAAAAATTTGTCTTCTTTTCTTTTATTAAAAAAATTATTTATTAAAGCAATAAAAGCTATGGAAGTAAGTCCTAATGAATAAGCATCATATAATAAAATATTTAAATCTAATTGAGGTATAAATAATTCTTTTAAAGTAATACTTGTTTCAATATCAACCCTACTACTTAAAATAACACCCATAATTGGTAATAATAAAATACCTGATAATAAGATACCAATAAATATTGGTATTAAAAATTTTAAACCATCTATCAAAAAAGATTTTATCGTAATCTTTTTATTTAATTTTAAATAACAATATATACCATAAATAACAAAAACTAATAAACCACCAACACTATAATAATAACTTGTCATAATCATTAAAAAGACACTTAAGGTATATAACCATCTTTTTTGATTTTTAAAATATTTATCAATACCTATAAGACCTAAAATAAGAAAAGGTAGATAATTGATAAACATAATTTGGCGATGACTATGAAAGATTAAAGGACTAGCTAATAAAAATAAACTAGATGAAAACATTGTTGTTTTAGTACTAAAATGATTATTACGCAACCATTTATAAAATAAAAAAGTACTAATAAAAATAGATAATAAACTAACAAACATTATATAATTAATCATTTTAATAAAAGGAAATAAATAAGAAATTAAAATAATAGGATTTAATAAACCGTAATAAGCAAAATGATAGATATTTTGACCTGCTCCAATATTGAAAGCAAAATTAGGAAAAAAATTATTTGTATGATAAAAAAGATTACGAAAATATTCAGCAAAAGTCCAATGTTGACTAAGCCAATCAGTTTTAGAACCATATAAATTACCCGTATTCCAAAATAAAAAAAGCATTATTAAACTAATTAATGATAATATTCCTAAATTAAGATAATCTTTTTTATTCATAAGACACCTCTTATATTTTTTCAATTACTAATTTTCCATCAACAACTGATACTTTTTTACCATAATATTCTTCATAATATGTTTTAAATATATTAAAACTTGTCGGAATAGCAGTATTATTATTTACCATTTCTTCATATTCAGAAATAGTTACCCATTTTACTGCTTGTACTTCACTATCTTGTAATTTTAAATTATTAATGTCAATATTACTTTTTAAAACCCATATTTCTACAAAATCATTATATCTTATATATAAACCAATAAAAGTTAAATCTTCAATATTAGCTTTTATTCCTAATTCTTCATCTAGTTCTCTTATAATCCCATCTAAACTAGATTCCCCTTCTAATGCACCACCTGATATTGTTTCCCACATATTAGGAAATTTTTTTGAGGTTGCTAATCTTTGTTAAATCAATAGTTCATCTTATCATTGATAATCCATGCAAAACAAGATAAACGATACTCTCCTACCTCTAATTCTTTTTTCTCTTTAATATAATTTAACTTTTCATGCCTCTTATTATATACATCTACTTTTTCCATATTATACCTTCTTACCTTATTTATTATAACATATATTTAATTATATTAGAAAAAAAGATATAAAAATTCTATATCCTTAATTAAGTCTTTTTAATACTATATCTTTACCTAATAAATATAAAGTATTAGGTAATTCTGGTCCATGCATTTGACCAGTTACTTTAATTCTAATTGGCATATATAACATTTTTCCTTTAGCCCCACTTTTTTCTTTAGTATTATTAATAGCTATATTAATATTTTCAAGATTCCATTCTTCTATTTTACTTATTTCATCTTTAAATATTTTTAAAGTTTCATCAATACCTTCTTGTTGCATAAATTCCCTGCATTCTTGATCTAAACTAATTTCTTCTTTAAAGAATAAAGAAGATACTTCTATAATTTCTTTACCATATGATAAATGATCACGATATAAAAGGATTAAATCTTTTATCCATTCATCACTTTTATTGGATAAATCATAAGTATTTTCTAAATGTGGTCTTACTAATTCTATTAATTTATCATCATCTAATTTCTTTATATAATGACTATTTACCCATCTTAGTTTCATTACATCATAAGCACCTGATGATTTACTAATTCTTTTTATATCAAATTTTTTAATTAATTCATCTAAAGATAATATTTCTTCATTATCTTCAGGACTCCAACCTAGGAACGCTAAATAGTTGATGATGGCTTCTGGTAAATAACCATCATTTAATAAATCAATTAAATTATCATCTTTATTTCTTTTACTTATTTTTGTACCATCGGTTTTAATAACATGAGGCATATGAATATAGACGGGACTTTCCCAACCAAAAGCCTCATATAAAAGTAAATATTTAGGAGTTGATGATAAATATTCATTACCTCTTGTTACATGAGTAATTCCCATTAAATGATCATCTATGACATTCGCATAATTATAAGTTGGATAATTATCTGATTTAATTAAAATTTGATCTTCTAATAAACGATTTTCAATCGCAATATGACCATATACTAAATCATCATATTCGGTTATTCCTTCATCAGGAATATTTTGTCTAATAACATAAGGAATACCTGCTTTTATTTTAGCTTCTACTTCTTCCTTACTTAATTTCAAACAATGTTTATCATATAAGAAAGGTACTTTATTTTCTTCAGCTTCCTTACGTAATTTTTCAAGCCTTTCTTCACTACAAAAACAATAATAAGCTTTACCCATTTTAACAAGTTCTTCGGCATATTTTTTATATAAAGGTAATCGTTCACTTTGAATATATGGACCACATTTACCTTCATTATTTGGTCCTTCATCTATTTTTAATCCAAATTTATTAAATATATCATAGATAAATTCAACTGCACCTTCAACATACCTACTACGATCAGTATCTTCAATTCTTAAAATAAATTCACCACCATAATGTCTTGCGATTAAATATGCAAATAAAGCACTTCTTAAATTACCAACATGCATATAACCAGTAGGAGATGGTGCAAATCTTGTTCTAACTTTTTTCATTTATATCACCTGTTAATATTGTATCACATTTGTAATAAAAAAGAATGATTTTCATCATTCTTTACTTTTATCTACTTCTTCCTACTTCTTGTATTACTGGTGATAATGGCATTTGATTCATTCTTTCAGCAATTTTTTGATCAAAATATTCATATACACCAATTATCGATTGATATTTTTTTTCTTCTCCTTCAAAAATAGCTGGATTTCCCATTAAAGTTGTTCTAAAACGTTCTAGTTCTTGTTTAGTTAAATTTTCTTTGCTAACAAAACCATCAATTAATATTCTTTGAATATTTCCTAAATGACTTTTCCCATCTGACGAATGTACTCTTTTAACATCATATTTCAACATATCAAAAATATCATTTACAGTTTTTGGATTATTATATATCCTATTTAATTCTGCCACTAAAGGTGTATAGTCATCTTTAAAATAACAATCTTCAACAAGATTATATCCTGCCACATAAGTTATCAGATCTACAACTCTTTCTATCGGAAAATAAGGATTTTTATCTAAATTATTGCCAACTAAATTATTAGCAACAATCGATCTAAAACCAATTCTAACACCTTCAAAAATATCATCCTCATTAGATTTTTTGGTATTTACTTCCAATAACTGTTGCATCAAAATATTATTAATATTATCATCTTTTTTGGTAACCTCATAACTATTAAGTTCAATAATATTATTACTAACATCATAGCGGCCAATATCGCCAACTACATGTTTATTTCCTGTTTTAATTTTTAAAGTATCAACTCTTTCAAATAATCTTGTTAAATCAATAGAAGGAAATCTATCATTTAATTTTAAAATTAATATTGATAGGCCATTAATAATTACAGAATTGAATTCTTTGTTATTATCCAACCTTTCTAATACTTGCTCAACAGTTACCGCCATATATATCACCAAATTAATTATATCATAAAATTTAAAAAATAGTAAAATTTTATTATATTTTTTTAATTTTTATTAAATATTTAAAATAGATTCTTTTTTAATTGTTTTTATATTAATATTTTTCACATTATCCATAATTTTTTCAATAATAATATTTTCTACTTTTTGTTTAATTACTTTATCTATTTTGCGAGCTCCAAATTCTTCATAATTAGATTCTTTAATTATTTCTTTAATTACATTATTACTAATTTTAAATTTAATATCTTTCTTTTGATATTTTTCTTTTAATTTTTTTATTTTCTTTAATATTAATGTATGAATATTTTCTTCTGTTAATCTATTAAAAACAACAATATTATCAATCCGATTAATAAATGGTAATTGAAAATAATCTTTAAGTTTAGTAATTATATCATCATTAGTTGGTTTATTAAATCCTAAATTATTTTTTTCAAAACCAATATTAGATGTCATAACAATAACAACATTATCAAATCTAATAATTTTACCTGATGAATCCTTTATTTTACCTTCATCTAAAATTTGAAAGAAAAGATTAATAACACTATCATGAGCTTTTTCGATTTCATCTAAAATAACTACGGAATATGGTTTATTACGTATTTCTTCTAATAAATTTTTTTGATCACTATATCCTACATAACCAGGAGGAGCTCCTATTATTTTACTAACCGAATGACTTTCTACATATTCACTCATATCAAGTTTAATAACATTAGTTTCCCCTACTAAATTATTACCAAAAATTTTGGCAAGTTCAGTTTTACCAACGCCCGTTGGTCCACAAAACATAATTGAATAACATTTACTCTCATCTTTAAAACCTAATTTTATCCTTTTAGCAATATTAATAACTTCTGATACCGCTTCTTCTTGCCCAACTATTTTAGAACTAATATTTTCTTCCATGACCTTAATAATTTTTTCTTGATCATTTAATAATTCATAAACAGGTATTTTCGTTTTAATACTAACTACTTCAGCCACATCTTCAATTGTCACTTCTTTAATATTATCATTATAAAGACCTAATTCTAAATTATTTATTTCATTCATTAAAGCATTTTCTTTTTCTTTATATTCTGATGCCTTATCAAAATCATTATTAATAATAGCTTCATTTTTCTTTTTTATAATTTCTTGTAATTCTTTATTTAAATTATTATAACGTTTTAAAGTATGGCTTTCTTTTAAACTTACTTTGGCACAAACTTCATCTAAAATATCAATAGCTTTATCAGGTTGATTACGATCATAAACATATTTTTCTGATAAATCGATAATAAGATCAATTATTTTATCACTAAGATGAACATAATGATATTTCTCATATATCTCTTTTAATTTATTTAAAATTTGTTTAACTGTTTTTTTATCAGGAATATCGATCATAACTTTTTGAAATCTTCTTTCTAAAGCACGATCATTTTCAATATATTTTTTATATTCATCAATAGTGGTTGCCCCAATACATCTAAGTTTATTTCTAGCTAAAGCTGGTTTAAAGATATTCGATGCATCAATCGCTCCTTCTGCCCCACCCGCTCCTACTAAAGTATGAATTTCATCAATAAAAAGAATAATATCATCATTTTCTTCAATTTCTTTTAATACTTTATTAACACGTTCTTCAAATTCCCCACGATATTTAGTTCCCGCTACCATGGTTGCCATATCTAAACAAATAATTCTTTTATTACGTAAAGGAAGTGGTACTTCCCCATTAACAATTAATCTACTTAATTCCTCAACAATGGCCGTTTTCCCTACCCCTGCTTCTCCTATTAATAAAGGATTATTTTTAGTTCTTCTTGATAAAATTTCTAAGATTCTTCTTATTTCTTTTTCTCTACCAACAACTGGATCTATTTCATTATTTAATGCTTTTTGATTAAGATCGATTCCTAATTCTTCAATTAATAATTTTTTATTCTTTTTTCTTTTATTCGTATTATTTAATTTATATGAAAATTCACCATAAAGTTCATCAACATCAATATTTATGCCTAACATTATACGAATTGCGACACCTTCTCCTTCTTCTAATAAACTAGAAAAAAGGTGTTCAACAGTAACTTCCCCATTGTTATTTTCTTTACTATCAATAATCGCATTTTCTAAAATTCTTTTTAATAAAGGTGTATATAAAAACCAATTATTTGAATTAGTTCCAACTCCAATTATTTTAATTATTTCATTTTTTAATGTTTGATAATCTAAATTATAATCTTTTAATTTTTTAGATATATTATTATCATTTTTTAAGATAGCTAATAATAAATGTTCACTACCAACATAAGGATGTTTTAAATCATACATTTCTTTTTTCGCATCAACTAATATTTTTCTTGCTTCTTCGGTAAAATTACCAAACATATTATTCCTCCCTATTTTTATTCTATGTTTATATTGTGAATAAATTTAGTTTTTTAATCAACAAAAAAAACTAAATAATACTATTTAGTTTTATTCTATTTAAAATTAATTCATTATTATAAATTATTTTAATTTTTTTCTTTCTAAATTTGATAAACTATTACCTTTTAATATTGATAAATAACTATCCTTTTCATTATTTTTATTATATCTTAAACGTGAAATTTCTAGCATTTCTTTATCTTCTTCACTCATTTTGGAAATTAAAAGTTCATCAAATGTATCTAAATCTTTTATTTCAATTTGTTCACTATTTTTTTTAATATTTATTACAAGTAATTGCATTAAATAAATATATCTACTTAAATTACATGTGAATTTAGGATTCTTAATAAATTCTTCTAATTTTGGTTTTTTATCTGATAAAACTTTTAAAATTACTAAATCAGATTCATCTTTAACCTTTTGTTCATTATCTTTATAGGTTGGTTGAGAATATAAAAATTCTCCTAAATGATAATTTCCTTTTAGATAACACATAGCAGCCGTTGATATTGGATGCCTATCTTTATTATCCCAAGTTATTTCATTGATATTGACTAAATCATGTCCGATAAAAAATTGAACAAAATTAAATGAATCACGTAACTATATTTTATCACATTTTTTGGCTTTAATTTAATTTATTCTATATTTAATAATAAAAAGGATGGTAATATCATCCTTTTTACTACTAATCTAATTTTATTTTTTTCTTCACAAAAGGTATCTTACTAATAACCATCTTAACAATATTTTCACCAAAAATATGATGAATTAATCTACTACTATAAGCAACTGTTATATAAACTAAAGCACCCACAAAAGAATATATACCAACTTTAATAAAAGCTTCTATTCTCGTTGGCGCATCAATCGTTAAGAATATATTTAATATTTTTAATACAATCACCATAATCAAAACACATAAAATAGTCTTTAAGGCATTATAACGCATTTCTTGATAATTGATTTTATATTTCGTTTTTAATTTATAAAATAAGAAAATAATCGCAACCATATGAACTAATAAAGTTGTCATAGATGGCCCATAATAAACATCTATACCAATTAATTTACATAAATGCATCATAGGAATATTTAATAATAATTTACCAAAAAAACTACCAAATAAAGTACCTAAAGCAATTTTAGTATCATTCATGGTTTGAAAAATATCAATTAAAAGCATATAAATGGAAAAAGATAAAGCTTGGAAAATAAATATTTTAAAAATAGAAATACTTACTATATCATAGCTATAGAAAAGAACCCAAGTAGGTGTTGCGAGAAAATGTAGGCCAATAGTCATTGGTAAAATAGCAAATAATAAAATTTGTAAAGCTTGATTGATTTTTTTAGATACATCAGTCATATCTTTTTTAACATAACTACTAGCAATATTAGGAATTAAACTAATAATGATACCCGTTGATATTGAAATAACAATCATATTTAATTTAGATGCCCAAGTTGTAATGGTACCAATAGTTGTTTCAGCAATATTACCAAAACCTAATTTAACCATAGTATTAACAACCGTAAAAGTATCAACCATATAAAATGCTGATTGGGCAAGATCAATAACAACAAATGGTAAAGCATAAAAAATAATTTTTTTAATAATATCTTTAGTTGTTATTTGTACCTCTGAACGTGTCATTGGTTCATCTTTATTTAATTTATCTTTATTTTTTTGAATTTTATAAAATAAATAAAGGAAAGCTACTAAAGCACCAATGGTTGCTCCAAAAACGGCAATTCCTACCGCTTCTTCTAAAGATGAATTAAAAACTTTTAAAGCTATAAAACTTCCACCAACAATAATACTTACTCTAACAACTTGTTCAAGAATATTAGAAATACTTGATGGTGCCATAATTTTATGACCTTGTAAATAACCTTTGGTTACACTTAATAATGGAACAATTAAAAGAGTTGTTGATATAATGCGAATAACAAAACTAACTCCCTCAATTGTATTACCACCTTGTAAATCACCTAAAATGCTACTAGCAATAGGTTTAGCAAAAAGCATTAAGAGAATAAAAAAAGTTAAGCCTAAACCCATAATAATATAGGTCCCAATTTTGTATGTTCTTTCTTTTGTATAATAATACTTTAAAGTATTATATTCACTTACTACCCGACTTATGGCAACGGGAATACCACTTGATGATAAATTTAAAAAAATGGCATAAATCGAGTAAGCATAACCATAAAGAGCTCCACCTTGGGAACCTATAATGCCATAAAAAGGAATAACATATATTAATCCAATTATTTTACAAATAACAATACCAATCGTTGTTATCATTGCACCTTCAATAAAGCTATTTCTTTTCATAGTTCACAACCTCATTTTTCATATATAATCATTGCTGAAAAACAATATATTTGTTCTTCACCATTCGCACATATAGCTACTTGATATTTAATATCAACTAAAGTTCCTTCCATTTCACTTAAAAAAGTATTAATCTTATCTTCTAAATCTTTTTCGTGGCTTTCATCAAACAATTTTACTTTCATGAAATCACCACAATAATTATATAATAAAGAACTGTTATACTTTGTTATATTTTGTATATATAATATATTTTTTGTCTTTTACCTTTTAAAGTAAACTCAACATAAACTTTAAAAATACCACTAAATTCTTCTATTTCTTTATCAAAAGGTAAATATCCTACTAAAGCAATACCTTTAACACTATCATCATTTATTTCTTTATGACTAGGAACAATTTTTATTTTTTTATCAAAAATACCAATACTTGGATACATTTTATTAGTTACTTGATCATTAGTAACTAAAGCAACTACATCTTTGATTTCTTCTTGAGCATTATCAATAACAGCGTTATAAACAATTTCATTATCTGTTATTTTATCTAAAACAATAGTTATGTCAAAAGGGATATTAATAGTTGTTGTTTCAATTTGCTTTAGTTCTTTAACTAAAGCATAATATTTTTTTTCATTGTTATTAGTACATCCAGTTATTAAAATTAACATTAATAAAATTAAAATTTTTTTCATATAATATCCTCCTTTTTAAAAAGAAGGAATATTTAATTCCTTTTTTTAATATTTAGTCCAACGATCATACCATTTTACATATGTACCTTTTGGAAAATTAACTAGATTTCTTGGATTAAATGAACGCGAACTGAAATTTGATGAACTTGAATAATCTTTGTAATATAAACCAGTAGCAATTTGGAAATGAAGGTGTTGCCCAGTCGTACATTCATCCCATGGCTCAGTACTAGGGCTACCACCCATTGTACCTATTTGGGTATCACGATCAACAACATCACCTTTTGATACATAAACTTTTCTTAAATGGGCATACATTGTCGTATAAGTTTTACCATTTACATTATGATGAATGTATACCATATTACCACCACATGGTTGCTTATAGAAAACCGCAATAACCATACCACGTCCGGCTGCATAAATTGGAACTGTTCCGCTTTCACTCATATCAATGCCATAATGGTAACCAGAGACTTTTTTACCATTTTTTGTATAAGTACGATACCCAAATTCACTAGTAACATGCCCTTTTACAACTGGACGTAAAAAAGCAGTTTCTGGTGGTAACATATTTTTACCACAAGTTTTAATATCGTCATTATCTTTACAACCTAAACTTTGATATAACTTAATTACTTCCTTTTGCATCCTAATATCTTCTTCGATGCTTACCCCTTCATGTTGTATTTCCGTAAGTTTACTGTTTAAATTAGAAAGTAATTTACTTAAACTTTGTTGATTATTAGTTAATTCTACTGTTTTGTTGTTTAATTGTATTTCTTTTAGTTTATTAGCTTCAATCATATTTTTATATGTTTCTATTAAATTTTTATTATAGCTAGCTAATTGTTCTGATATAGCTACACGGTAAATAAAATCAGTAAAATCTTTAGCTCCAAAAGCAAATTCTAAATATGCAGACTCACCATTAGATGTTTGCACAAAATTCATAATCTTTTTTATTTCTTCATTTTTATTAACTATTTCAATATTTAATTCAACTATTTCTTTATTTAAATTTTCAATATCAACATAAATTTGTTCAATTTCTTCACTAATATTTTGTATATTAGTACGTGTATTAGTAATTTGTTGTTCAGTCATTTCCTTTTCTTTTTTATTTTGTCTTATTTCTGCTTCCAACTCTGCCAATTCACGTTTTAAATCACCTAAAGTTTTAGCTTCTACTTCTTCAGGAAGAATAACATAAGGAATGACTAAAACAATAATCATTAAAATATTAAATATTTTTCGCATACTATCACTACTCCTTCATACTTTTTCTAATTGCTTTATAATTAGGACAATACTTAGCTACAATATTCCAAAAATTAATTGAATGATTAAAATGGATAAAATGCGCAAGTTCATGAATAATAACATAATCAATTTTTTCTATATCCAATTTTATTAATTCACTATTAAGGGTAATTGATAAATTTTTACGATTACAAACTCCCCATCTTGTTTTCATTTTTCTAATCTTTAATTTAGGATAAGGAAGTTGTTCATTAAACTTTTGATAAATAATATTTAATCTTTCACTAAATACTCTTTTAATCTCATTACCATACCATTTATTTAAATAATCCCAACTTTTTACTAAAATCTTATTATTAATAATTTCTATTTTATTCATCGTTGGTACTATTACAATATCATAATTTTTTCCTAAATAACTAAATAACTTTTTCTTTTCTTGTTCTTTTATACGTTTACTTATCATCTTTTGTAAATATTTTTCATTACGTCTTAATAAATCACTAATTTGTTTTTTACTTACTAAATAATTAGTTGTAATTAAAATGGTTAAATCTTCATTAACTCTAAGATATGTATTTTTATTATTTTTTCGTTGAATCTCTACTTTATATGTTTGATTATCTATAACCCATTCCAATTAATTAGCCTCCAAAATAAGATATGAAATTATAAGTATAAATATATCCTTGCACTAATATTTTATCATAAAATGTCAATTTTTTAAAGGTAAAATATTATTAAATTATTTAATTATTTAATTGTTTACATTTTTTACAAAAATAAAAGAGATGATTTTGATATCATCTCTATATTTAATTATCTTATGGATAAATTAAATAAAAATAAGCATTATAACCATTACTAAGAGAGCAATTACTAAAACTTGAATTAAATATTTCCAAATATATTTTAACCATTCTTTATATGAAATATTTAAATATGTTAGTCCTCCTACTAATAATAAACTAGTTGGAGCAATAAACATTACTAATCCATACATTGTTCTTGAAATGAGACCAATTATTTGGTAAAATTCGGCATCTGGATAAATGATTGCGATATTAGTTCCCATAGCTTCCAAATAACTACTAAAATCGTTATAGAAGAATGAACCAATAGAGGAAACTAAAGACATAGTTACAACATTAAGTTTTTCGGTAAGATTAAAGAAATAATTGGCAATTGAATAAAACATATTTTGATCATTAGAACCACTTATAATAATTGTAAAAATAATATTAGCTAGAGTTACATATAAAGCCGTTGGTAATATTTCTTTTGCACCACTAATAAAACTATCAACTAAATCTTTTGATTTTAAACTATAAATCCAACCAATTAATAACATTGCAGCAATTAATATGACGGCTAGTTCATAGATGTTCCAATATCCCATCGCATTAACAGAACCTATAATATTTTTAACAATAGGATAATCTGCTACTTTAAGATCCATTAGACTATTATGCATTTCGGAAAAGAAAGTAACATTAAATGAATATATCCAATTATACATTCCAATTAATAGAATAATTAAAGTTGTAATCATTACAATAGCTAATGGCCAATAACTTTTTTGGTTCTTTTTATCTTTTTTAAATAAAGGTATATTGATTTTTTCTTTTTCAGTATCTACTCTTTTACTTGTTTTGACAACAAATACAACTAATAAGAAAGTAATAAGAGCAAGGAAAATAAATTTGGTAATTATTTCATCATGATTCTTTAAAGCAAAATAGTAATTGATAATACCATTAATATTAAATCCATAAGTACAACCAATTAAACCAACAAACATTGCACCAACAGTAGCCATCAAAGTTGTTAGTTTATTATAATTCATTAATAATAAGATAGCCATAAAGAAAGGAACCAATACCAAAAGAAGATATACCAATCCTGTAAGGGAAGTTAAAATTGAAAAGAATAAAACCGTAATAATTAAGAATGTTTTTTCTTTTCCTTTAAATTTTTCAACAATTTTTTCAACTAAATTATCGTAAGCACCTGTTTTAATTAAAACACCATATAAACCACCAATTATCAATATAGTAATTCCATAATGAATAAAATTGGCAAAAGTACTTAATGGTAATCTAATTAAATCAAGTAAACCAAGAGGATCAGTTTTACCTAAAGTAAAAGTTCCATCATAATAACTACCAACTGGAATTATCCATGATAGGGCTACTACTATCAAAAAGGTAATTCCTAAAATTTTCAAAAAACTATATTTTTTCATCTTCTACCTCATACCTCCATATTATATTTCATCATCATTATATCACTAATATTTAATTATATAAAGACTTTTTTTTATTTTTTCTAATTTTTGTTAATTTTAACATGTTATAATAATTTATAAGGATGTGGTATTATGAATCTTTTTCAATATACCAATAATAATAAACGATATTACACATTAGATTATTTTTATCATCAAAAATTTAATTCTAAAGTATTCAAAGTTAGTTTGAATGCTGGTTTCACATGTCCTAATATTGATGGTACCGTTGGTTATGGAGGATGTATTTATTGTTCTAAATTAGGTAGTGGTGATTTTGCTGGTAATCAAAATGATGATTTAATTACGCAATTTAATAAAATAAAACAAGTTTTACATAAAAAATGGCCGAGTGCTAAATATATTGGTTATTTTCAAGCTCATACTAATACTTATGCTCCATTAGATGTTTTAAAAGAAAAATATGAAAGTATTTTAAAATTAGATGATGTTGTAGGTCTTTCAATTGCCACAAGACCAGATGCGATTAGTGAGGAATGTTTAGATTATTTAGAAAAATTAGCGAAAAAAACCTTTTTAACAGTAGAACTTGGACTTCAAACTATTCATGAAAAAACAGCTAAATTAATTAATCGTTATCATACTTTAGAATGTTTTGAAAAAATGGTTTTAGAATTACATAAAAGAAATATTAATATAGTTGTGCATATTATTAATGGACTTCCTTATGAAACGAAAGAAATGATGATAAATACAGTTAAATATTTAAATAAATTACCAATTCAAGGAATTAAAATTCATATGTTACATATTTTAAAAGATACTAAATTAGCTAGTATATATCAAGAAAAACCATTTAAAATTTTAACCAAAGAAGAATATATCGATATTGTTTGTGATCAATTAGAAAATTTAAAACCAAATATTGTTATTCATCGCATTACTGGTGATCCTAATAAAAAAGATTTAATTGAACCTACTTGGTTAACAAAAAAATTTAGTGTTTTAAATG
>JAAYOI010000047.1 GCA_012520435.1 Mollicutes bacterium | reverse complement strand
TGAAAGTACATAATAAATATAAAATATCAGAATTTATTGAAATAACTAATGGTAAGTTATTAGATGAAGTAATTGATACTAATAAATTAGGAGAAGGTAAAAAAGAAATATATTATTTAAATGAAAAAAATAAGAAAGTCAAAACTTATATTGAGTATACGGTAATTGATGATGTTCCTCCTATAATAATTGGTGGTAATACAACTACTGTTAAAAAAGATTATAGTGAGCCTCTTGAATATATTTTTGTATCAGCTGATAATTATGATCGTAATCCTAAAAGAGAAATAATAGGAGAATATGATGTTAATAAAGTAGGTCAATATACTTTAACACTAAAAGTTACAGATAGTTCTAATAATGTAACTACTAAAGATTTTGTTTTAAATGTAGTAGAAAAATTACCAACATATACTTCTAATACTAGAACTAATTATGAAGATATATTTAAGAAGCATAAAAATGAAAATACTAAAATAGGACTAGATATTTCAGAATGGCAAGGTAATATTGATTTTGATAAGTTATTTGAGAATAATGTAGAATTTGTAATACTTAGAGTAGGTTATCAAAAAGGATTTGATGGTGAATATAAGATAGATCCATATTTTGAAAATAATATAAAGAAGTTAAATGAATTAAATATTCCTGTAGGTGTTTATTTTTATACTTATGCAACAACAACTAATGAGGCAAGAAAACAAGCATTATGGGTAATTGATAAGATAAAAGATTATAATATATCGTTACCAGTAGTATTTGATTTTGAAAGTTGGTCATATTTTCCAACCTTAAATCTAAGCTTATATGATATAAATGAAGTAGCTCGAACATTTCTAAATACTATAAAAGAAAATGGATATAGTGCGATGAATTATAGTAGTAAATACTTTTTAGAATATATATGGGATATAGATGAATATCCAGTTTGGCTTGCACACTACATCGACCAAACTAACTATAAAGGAGAATATGTAATGTGGCAATTATGTGATAATGGTAAAATAGATGGTATTAAAGGAAATGTAGATATAGATGTTTTATATGATGTTAATATAATAAAAAAAGATTACTTAAATAAATAGTAATCTTTTTTTACTATTATAGTTTAATATATTAGTCTTAATTTAGGTCTTTTTCATATAATATAACAGTAATAAGGAAGTGATGAATAAGGTGAGTAAGTTAGTAAATAGTGCGATTTCTTACGGAAAAATTAATGGAGTAGAAACAGAAATAAATTCTAATGAAGTAGAAGTTACATTAGTTAATGAGTTAGGTATATGTAAGCAAACTGATAAAATTGTTTGGGCAGATGATTGTTTAGCTTTTACTATAATAGTCAAAAATCAAACTGAAACTGATGTTCAAGACGTTGTTATTAATGATATTCTAAATCCTACTTTTGTTTCATTAATTACTACTAGTGTTAGAATTGATGGTATACCAGCTAGTTATGGAACAATTTCTTATAATCCTAAAACAGGTCTTTTCACTATTAGAATACCTTCTATTTCTGCTTTACAAACAACAATAATTTGTTTTATAGTTAGAAAGAAACTAGATATACCATTTATTTTATGTAATCAAGCTACTATGAGTATTCAAAATTCGCAAAATGATGATATAGCTAGTAATACAGTAAAAGTTATATCATTACCAAGTTTTTATAGAAATATGGCTAATATAATTAATTTAGAGTGGAGAATTAAAAAAAATAGGTTTAAATGTAAAAACAGTACCATTTAATTTATTTATTATAGATGTTTTTTTATTAATAATTTGACAGTTTAGTAGATGTTTGGTAATATATCCACACATGAAAGAGGTTGTTGTATTATATGAAAAAAGTAGAATTATATAATGTTTCTTTTGAGATTACTAGAAGATGTAATATTAGATGTGAAGGATTTTGTATGCGTGGCGATGCTCAAAATTTTGATATGAATAAATATATGGTAGATACTTTTTTTGATACAAAAAGTAGGGGTTATGCATTAGATGGGATTCATCATCTTTGTTTTACTGGTGGTGAACCAACTTTAAATCCAGAAATTATTATTTATACAATAAATAAAATAATTGAAGAGAATATACCTGTATACAATATTACCTTAATGACTAATGGACAATTGTTTGTACCAGAATTAGTTCAAGTACTTAATAAATATAATAAATATATGACGTTAAAAACCAATAAAGCTATACGTGATTATTGTGCTGAGAATTTTGGTAATAGTCCTAAAATAATTGAACGTATGTTGAAAAATGTTCCAAGTAGTTATGCACAAATTACTTTTTCAACAGATCGTTTTCATAAACTAATCACGGAAGAAGTAAGAAAACAGTATAGTGAATGTGCGGAAGGAATAGAAATAACTAATTTTGAAGTAAAAGATAGTGATATCATAAAATCAGGTTTTTCAAAAAATGGTAAAGAGTTAAAAAAAGAAGATGTTTTATATAAAGAAGCTAATGGAAATTATAGAATTATTTATAATTATGTATATATGACTGCTAAAGGTGATATTATTTTTGGCGGAGATGGAAGTTATCAAAATATTGATAATAATGTAATAGGTATAGTAGATGAAGTATCACTTTTTGATGTGGTAGAAACATATAAAGAAAGTAATCTTACAAAAATATACAAGATTAGTTAAAGTTAAAAAATAAATAAAAAAGGAACCTATAGTTCCTTTTTATTTAAATCTTTTTACTTCAAAACTTAATTTTTTTATTTTCTCTTCTTCATTAGCGTGTATTACTAGTTTAAAAGTTTCAGTTTTATCTAATAATACTTTTATGAATGAAGGCTCTAACATTACTAAACAACTAAATCTCTTTTCACATTTTAAAACATCTTCAATATTCATTAATAGTGGAATATGTTCTTCAGTTTCTTTCATCTTTCCACTATATTTATCAACAACAAATGTATTAAATCTAAAAGTTTTTTCTGGTAAAACAACACTTATTATTCATCTATATGTAGGATTTTCAATGTCAAGCCCAGTTTCTTCTTTAAATTCACGAATAACAGTTTGTTCCATTGTTTCATTTTCTTCAATTTTTCCACCAGAGACGTCAAGATAGCCAGGCTTTAAGTTTGTATCTTTTGTTTTTAAACATAATACATGGTTATTGTTTATATAAAAACAACGTACTGCATTCCTAATTATATTTAATCTTTCTTTTTTCATTTTTAACTCCTTTTATTCTTAAAACGGTAAAGAATATTCATCAACTATATGGTCTCTACGATCTAAAAGATATTCTTCCACGGTTTTATAATTGCTTAATTCGTTTTTAAAAAATTTTAAAACTTTTTGTTTTTCACCATTTTGTTTTGCCCAATTATTGAATGGTGCAATATATTTTAACCAATTTTCATAGTCTTGTTGACCCCAAATTCCATCAGTATATGGTATATTAAGATTGAATGATAGGAAAAAAGCGTATTGGATAATATGCCAGATTAGGTCTTCATATTGTGTAATGTTTGTCTTTTTTAATTCAGAACTTTTTTCAACAAGATTAAAGCGATCAAAATCAATTAGAAATATTTTCTCATTAGTTAAAATATTTCTACCATGTGTATCAAAAGCCTCAATCCCATTTTCCGTAAATAAATCAAAACATTCTCTTAGTTTTTCGGCACTTTCTAAGAAGACATCACAACTTAAAGATTTGATTCCTTTATTTTCAATATATTTCATTGAATATCCGACATATTTTTGATTTCTATCATAAATAATTTCTTTTGGTGATACTAATAATTCGTGATTAAAAACTTCAATGAATTTTCTCACTTTCTTTATAGTCATAAAATAAGTAACTTTTCCTAAATCTACTTTGACAAATTTTATCGCATAATCCAAATATTTGTAGATATCTCCATCTCTACCTCTATGTATTAATTGTAATTCTTTTTTAGAAGGGATTATCATACCAGAATTTGTTGTATACATATAGTCACCTCTTTATTGGGTGTTATTATAACAAAAATGGTAATATATGTCTACTTTTTATTAAATATATGTTATTTACTAAAATTTGACTTTTTTCGTTTTTTTTGTTAGTATATCGCACTCAAAGAGGGGTTTTATATATGAATAAATTAGAATTGCACAGTGTCGCTTTTGAAGTCACAAGAAGATGTAATTTAAAATGTGTTGGTTTCTGTATGCGGGGAGAAGCACAAAATTTTGATATGACTAAAGAAATGGTTGATGCTTTTTTTGATACAGAAAGTAGAGGCTATATATTAGATAGTATCCATAATCTTTATTTCACTGGTGGTGAACCAACTTTGAAACCAGAGATTATTATTTATACAATAAACAAAATAATAGAAGAGAATATACCAGTATGTAATATTACTATGGTAACTAACGGTCAATTATTTGTATTAGAGTTAGTTGATGCTTTTAATAGATTTAATAAGTATCGTAGTTGGTATGTAAAAAACAAATTACAAACAGGTAAAGAAATAAGGTTATCAGAAATAATTGAATATATTATGAATAAAAATTATGCCAAAATTGTTTTTTCAACTGATCGTTTTCATGCACCAATTCCAGAAAATATAAGAAATTTATATAGTATATATACTAAAGAAGTGAAATTAATGGATTATGCGGTAAAAGACGAATATATCGTCCGAATTGGTCTTTCTTCGATAGGAAAAGATTTTAAAAAAGAGGAATGTGAATATGATAAAGTGACGGAAGACCATTTAATTATTTGGAAAAATGTGTATATGACGGCCAAAGGAGATATTATGTTTGGTGGCGATGGTAGTTACCAATATATAGATGATAATATAATAGGTCAAGTAAATCAAGTATCGGTTTTTGCTTCAGCAGAAACACATAACCAAAAGAAATTAAATTATAACAAATTTAGTTGATTTTCCTTTTCATAAAATTTGCCAAAAAAGTAAAATATGTTAATATAACATCAATTTAAAAAGGGGGAAAAACTTATGAACATTGGATTTGATTTAGATGGTGTCTTTTTTAATCAAGAAAAATTTCAATTAAAAAAGGGCAGTAAATATTTTAAAAGCCAATATATTAAACAATATTATAAAGAAAATGGAATAAATTTAAAAAAATCTGATGTCCAAGTTTTTGATGTAATTAGAGGTAAAATTTTAGATAGTGCAGAAAAAGTTGATTTTACTAAACCCTATCTTAAAATAAATTCAAATGGCTATGGGATTAGACAAGTTTTTGATTGTAGTGAAGAGGAAGAAGAAAAATTTTGGTATAAACATATGCTTTTATATGCTTTGTTTATGCCTTTTAGAAAAGATGCGGTAAGAGTAGCTAAATAACTTTATAAGGAAGGAAACGAATTATTTATTATTAGTTCAAGAGCTAAAGCTGATGAAAATAGTTTAATTGGAAAAATTCAAAGAGGTATTGTTATTTTGCGCTTTAAACTAAAAGGAATGCCGTATAAAAAGATGATTTTTTGTTCATATAAAAATGGACAAGAAGCAAAGGCTAAAGTTCAAGCATGTAGTAATCATAAAATTGATTTAATGATTGAAGATAAAAATACGACTAATGAAGGAACTGGTTTAGGACTCGCTATCACTAAACATTTGATTGAATTAATGGATGGTAATATAACTGTTCAAAGTGTTTATGGCAGTGGTAGTAAATTTACAGCAACAATTGATCAAAGAATAAAAAAGGTTGATGCCATGGAAGAAAAAAGTGATAAGCAAGTTCAAACGGTTGAAGCGGAAGCAAGTAAAACAGTTATAAGTAACAAAAGAGTAGTGATAATTGATGATAATAAATTAAACTTAAAGGTTGCATCAAAACTATTATCTAATTATAAGATAGAAGTTATTGAATATGATAGTGGCCAAGCATGTATTGAAGACATAAATAATGGTGAAAAATATGGTTTATTATTAGCTGATGAAATGATGCCTATTATGAGTGGAACAGACATGATGAAAAAATTAAAAGAAAGTGGTTATTAAGTACCAATCGTTGTTTTAACTGCTGATGTTGAAAGTAGTGCTAGAGAAAGGTATATAGCCAAAGGCTTTGATGATTATTTAAAAAAACCAATTGAAAGACCAGAATTAGAAAGAGTATTAAAAAGATTCCTAATCATTTAAGATTAGGTTCTTCATTATCTATTGGAAAGTAATGTCATAATTAAATAAATAGAGACTAAAATAGTAGAGATGTAAGGGTATGAAGAAAGAGAAGCAGCCTTTAGAAAATAAAACTTTAGTAAAGAAAAAGTGATTAAATGTCACTTTTTTTAATTTGTTGCTAATTTTAAAATATGGTATAATATAACCACCATTGCTTATAAGGGGGGGATTAATATGGATATAACACAAAAAAGATATTTAGTTCAAGAAAATAAAGCGTTTTTAAAGTGGTATAAAGAACAACTAAATAATGGATATTTACCTTTATTAACTTTAGAAGAAATTCAAGAATTAATTAATAAAATGACGATTTGGTATGAATGGAAATATCCCTCACGCGAATTAGATAAAATTCAAGATATTAGATTTAAAGATATCCAAACGATAATGGATAATTTTACCCTTGATCAATTGAATTATAGATTAAATGATAGAGAAATAGAAATCTTAGATTGTTGTAATTATCGTGCTTCTACAACGGCACGGGTTCCTATCAGTGTCAATTTAGATGAAAATAAAAATTCTTGTGATATTAATGATTTTGAAACAATTATATTCCTAAGTTTATATTTAAAAACTAAAAGCCAAAAGGAAATAGGAATAACAGCCACTGCTGAAGGAAAAATAATTAATTCTTTTAATTCTATTAATAAAAAATACTTAAAGAAAACTAACGCTACAACTTTAGAAGAATTATTGGCATTTTTAGAAGCAAAAAAATATTGTGGTTTAGATTATACTGATTTAAAAAAATGTATTTTAAATAAACAAATAGATAAAGAATTAAGAAAAAAAATAATAAAAATGGCCAGTTTAAGTTTAATATATTCACCTAACACTATTTTAGAACATGGTCATTATCGTGCTGAAAAATTAATTGAAGAATTTAATGAATATTATGGATTAAATTTATCAATTAAAGAAATTGATTTGTTTACTAATGAAGATGATTTAGAAGAAAAAAATGAACCGGTTGAAATTGTTTTGCCAAATAAAAATGAATTAAGTCCAAATAAAAGAAGGAGATTATTTAGAAGATAAATAATTTCCTCTTTTTGGTAAATAATAGACTTATCGTTTTTTTTCTGATACAATACTAAAAGGTGGTAATATGCTTTATTCTTCAATTGAAAACAAGAAAATAAAGGATTTAAAAAAATTACAGCAAAAAAAATATCGTGATAAAATAGGATTATATTTAGTTGAAGGAGAACATCTTGTTTTAGAAGCATATAAAACAGGATTTTTAAAAACTTTAATATTAGAAGAAAATATGCTCTTTCCGCTTAATATCGAAACGATGTATATAACTAATAATATTATTAATTATCTTAGTGAAGTTGAAACGCCACAACCTATTATGGGCGTTTGTTTAAAACAAGAAGATAATGATTTATTTGGTGATAGAATTTTAGTACTAGATGGTATTCAAGATCCTGGTAATTTAGGAACCATTATTAGAAGTGCTGTTGCTTTTAATATAGATACTATTATTTTAAGTAAAGATACAGTTGATTTATATAATTCTAAAGTTATTAGGGCATGTCAAGGTATGAATTTTCATATTAATATTGTGCGTAAAGATTTGTTAGAAGTTATTCCTAAATTAATTGAAAAAAAATATCGTATTTTAGGGACTAGAGTTACTCATGGAAAAAATATAAAAAACATTGAAAAATTAGAAAAATTTGTTATAATAATGGGGAACGAAGGTAATGGTTTAAGTGAACCAGTAATGGAAATGTGCGATGAATTTATTTATATTGAAATGAATGAAGTATGTGAAAGTTTGAATGTAGGGGTGGCGACAAGTATTATATTATATGAATTAGATAAGTAGGTGAGGGCATGGAGTATATTTATATTGGTGATATTGTTAATACTCATGGCATTAAAGGGGAAGTTAGAATTATATCTGATTTTAAATTTAAAGATCAAGTTTTTAAAAAAGGTATTAAGGTGTATGTTGGGCGTTTTAAAGATGAATTAATTATTAATTCTTATCGAACACATAAAATATATGATATGGTTACTTTTGAAGGTATTAATAATATTAATGATGTAATTATTTATAAAGGTGATCAAGTTTATATTAATCGTAATGATATTGAAATAGATGGTTATTTAAATGAAGATCTTATTGGTTTAGATGTTTATGTTGATGATAAAAATGTTGGAAAAGTTAACTATATTATGAAAAGTAAAGCCCATGATATTTTAGTTATTGGTACCGAAGATAAAAAATATATGGTTCCTTATGTTGATGAGTTTGTTAAAAAAATTGATTTAGAAAATAAATCAATACATATTAATAAGATAGAGGGGTTAATTGATGAAAATTGATATTCTAACTTTATTCCCAGAAATGTTTGATGGATTTTTAAATACCTCTATTATAAAGCGAGCAATAAAAAATAATTATGTTACCATTAATGTTCACAATATTCGTGATTATTCAACTGATCCTCATAAAAAGGTTGATGATTATCCTTTTGGTGGGGGTCGTGGTATGGTCTTAATGCCGCAACCTATTTTTGATGCAGTTGAAGCTTTAAAAGGTAAAGATACAACAGTTATTATGATGACGCCACAAGGTATACCATATAATCAAAAAATGGCTTATGAACTTTCTCATAAGAAACATTTATTAATTATATGTGGCCATTATGAAGGATTTGATGAACGTATTAGATCCCTTGTTGATCTAGAAATAAGTATTGGTGATTATATTTTAACGGGTGGCGAGATACCTGGTATGGTAATCACTGATAGTGTTGTTCGTTTGATTGATGGTGTTATTGAAAAAGATTCTCATCTTAATGAATCATTTAACGATAACTTTTTAGATTATCCTGTTTATACTAAACCTCAAGATTTTAGAGGTATGAAAGTTCCAGAAATTTTATCATCTGGTAATCATCAAAAAATAAGTGAATGGCGCTTAAATGAAAAAATTAAAAGAACTAAAGAAAGGCGTCCAGACTTATTAGAAAAGAGTTGATTGGATGAAAAAGAAACAATGTTATTTATTAATGAAACAAAAATTAGGGAATGAATTAATTTATATTGATTATAATAAAATTGAAGGTTTTAAAATAAAGCCAAGAAATAATGTTAAATATGAAGGAATTGAAGTAAATAAATTAATTATTATTAATCCAAGCTTTATTGACAAGGTACTTAAAAGAAAAATAAAACGTAAATTAGACAGTTATTTACAATATATCATTATGTTAATTGAAAATAATGATGATGCAGATGCTGATACTTTAAGAATTGTTTTAGATGATGTTATGCGTTATCGTCAATTAATTAAAAATAAGTATCGTATCTATTTAGAAGAAAAATATTATTCTTTATTATTGAAAAAAATAGCACTACTTGAACAAGAATTGAAAAATAAAATTATTAAACTTAGATTACAATATAATTATGAAGATGAAATAACTGAAAAAAAGACTAGATAATAGTTGCATTTTTCCAACTGTTATGTTAAAATCTTAATGTTGATGTAATCCGCTGGAGTGGATCTCTATGATTACAGGTAGAAAAAAGGAGTGTGACATTGTGAATTTAGTTGAAAAAGTGACGCAAAGTCAAATTAGAAAAGATTTACCTGAATTTCGTGTTGGTGATACAATCATTGTGGATGTTGTCATCAAAGAAGGTAACCGTGAAAGAGTTCAAGCTTTTGAAGGTCTTGTAATAGCCATCAAAGGTAGTGGCATTAGTAAAACCTTTACCGTTAGAAAGATTTCTAATGGAGTAGGTGTTGAAAGAACATTCCCAATGAACTCACCAGTTATCAAAAGAATTAGAGTTGTAAGTAAAGGTAAAGTAAGACGTGCGAAATTAAATTATGTTAGAAAGTCAGTAAAACAAACAAGAATCAAAGACAGAAAATAATAAGGCAGTTGATGCCTTATTTTTATAGAAAGGGATAAAATCGTGAAAAAGGCACAAGAGATTTTATTTTATATAATACTTATTATTTTGGTTATTATTATTAGGGCATACATTATTACTCCAGTTCGCGTTGATGGTTCATCGATGTCTCCTACTTTAAATAATAATCAAATATTATTATTAAAAAAATTCGATAAAAAAGTTAAACGTTTTGAAATAGTTGTTATTGAACATGATTATTCCAGGATTATTAAAAGAGTAATAGGATTACCAGGTGAACACATCAAATATGTAGATAATACTTTATATATTAATAATCAAATAGTTCTTGAAAATTTTTCCAAAACAACTAGTGATTTTGACCTTTCTAGTTTAGGTTATGATGTTATTCCTGAAGGATATTATTTTGTTATGGGTGATAATCGTAATATTTCACTTGATAGTCGAACAATTGGTTTAATTAAAGAAGATGAAATTTTAGGAACCACATCTTTTTCGATATATCCCTTTAATCGCTTTGGTTTTATTGAATAAACTTTTGTTTATTCTTTTTTTATGATACAATTATGGCGGTGGATTTATGCAAGAAATAATAGAAAATAAAAAGATTAATGTCAATTTAAATGAAAAAAGGAAAAATAAAGAACAAGAAAAATTAAAGAAACTTTATGAAAAAATAGAAGAGAAAAAGAAACATAAAAAAGATGTAATAACAACTAATAAAATTATTAATTTAAATATAAGTGAAAAAGGTAATATTGTTGATATAAATATTTTAGATAAACTTATAGTAATTGATGGACAAACCAAAATTAAATATGATAAACAAGCTGATCCTATTATGGTAATGAGTAATAAAGAAGTTAAGAAATTACAAAAAGCCATTACTAAAAAAACAGAAGAAAAGAAACAAGAAGAAATAATTATTAAGAAAACTGATACAATTATTTCTAAAATAAAAGAAGAAATGTCTTTGATTATTAAAGAAATTGATGATATGATATTTAATGTTAATCATGAATATAGTATAGAAAAATTAAAAGGATATGAAAAAAAATTAGTTAATTTTGAAATAAAAATTGAAAAGTTAAAAAGACAATATAATATTATTTTAAATAATATTGATTTTATTAATTTTGATGAATTTAATGATGAACAATTATTAAATACAATTGCTTATTATAAATATATAATTAATACTAATGAACAAATTTATGAACTATCTAGTATTTGTAAAAAAAGTTTAGGAGAAATACATAGTTTATATTTAAAAAAAGAAACTTTAAATAAAGCAATAGACGTTAAGAAAAGTGAATTAAATTTGCGCGATGAAGAATATTATGAACATCAAATGAGGTTAGATATTTTAGAACAACTAAATGCAGAAATAAAGAAAAATATCGAAAGACAAGATGATTTTATTAAATCATTAATATCAAAAATGAATGATATAGAAGAACGTTTTCAAGATGAAGTTCATCTTCAGGGATTAGAAGTAATGGTTAATATTTTATTAAAGCTTTCTTTATTACTACATGCTTTTAAATATAATAAATGGGGATTATTGTTAGGAACTATCCTTTTAAGTAATAATGTTACAGGGATGAATAATCTTTTAGAAAGAAAGACTAAGAAAACTTTAACTGAATATCAAAAATTAAATAAACAATTATATGAACAAAAGGGAGAATTAAATAATATTACAAGTTTATTAAAAAAATCTTTAGATAAAATAAAAAAATTAAAAGCAGATTTTGAAAATAGATTTTCAAAATATCAAGATTATTTACCAGAATATAATAATATTTATAATAAAATAAATATTGTTATTGAACAATTAAATAATAAAGAAACAGAATTAGAGAAAATGAAAAATAAGATAGAAACACAACATGAAAAAAATAAAGTAAAAATGAAAAAAATGGAAGGTGTATGATATGACAAATATTAATTGGTATCCAGGACATATGGCGAAAACTAAAAGATTGATTAAAGAAAAAATCGATTTAATTGATATTGTTTATGAAGTCATTGATGGAAGAATGCCATATTCTTCTAAAATAAGGGATATCGATCAATATATTAAAAATAAACCACGTCTTTTAATTATGACCAAAATAGATTTATGTGATATGCAAGAAACTCAAAAATGGATTAAATATTATGAAAAACAAGGATATAAAGTATTACCAGTTGATTTAAAAGAAAATACTAATATTAATAAAATTCTTAGTGCAACGGAAGAAATGATGAAAGAAGATAATCAAAAAAGAATTGAACAAGGAATGAATAAAAGAAAAACAAGAGTTTTAATTGTGGGCATTCCTAATGTCGGTAAATCAACTTTAATTAATCGTTTAGTTGGTAAAAAAGCTACTAATGTTGGTAATAAACCAGGTATTACTAAAAGTTTAGATTGGATTAGAATTAATGAATCTTTAGAATTATTAGATACCCCAGGTATTTTATGGCCAAAATTAGATGAAGAAAAAGTAGCTCTTAATCTTGCTTCTTTTACAGCTATTAAAGAAGAAGTATTACCTTTAGATGAGGTTGCCATATACATTCTTAAGACTTTATATAAATATTATCCCGAAAAATTAAAAGAAAGATATGGTATCACCAATATTAATTATGATGATATTCTTCCTACTTTAGATGTTATTGGAAAAAAACGAGGCTGTTTAATTAAAGGTGGAGAAATTGATTATGATAAAGTAATTAGTGTTATTATTAATGATGTTAAAGAAGGAATTATTAAGAATATAACTTTTGATCGTTTTGAAGGTGAATTAGATGGATAAAAACATAAATGTTTTAGTGCTTGCTTATTTAGGTGATAGTATTTATGAAATATATATAAGAGAATATTTAATAAAAAAAGGAATTGCAAAAGTAAATGATTTACAAAAAGAAGCGATTAAGTATGTTAGTGCGAAACAACAATGTAATTATTTAAAAGAAATGTTAGCTAATAATTTTTTTAATGAAGAAGAAAAAAATATTATTATGAGAGCTCGTAATCATAAAGGATCATCGCATCCTAAAAATACTGATATTGTAACTTATAAGTATGCCACTGGTTTAGAAGCTTTAATTGGTTATTTATATTTAAATAATAATAAATCAAGAATTGATGATATAATGAAATATATAATAGGTGATGAAGAATGTATGTATATGGAAAAAAGGTAGTAGAAGAAATTCTAAAAAATAAGAAAGAAATAAAAAAGGCTTATCTTTATAAAAAATTTAGTGAAAAGGATATTGTTTTAGAATTACAAAAAAGAAATATTAAAATAAAATATTTAGAAAAATTTGAATTAAATAGATTTGCAAATAGCAATCATCAAGGTATAATATTGGAAGTTCCTGATTATGAGTATTATAGGCTTGAAGATTTAATTAGTAATGATAATGCTTTAATTGTTATTTTAAATCATTTAGAAGATCCTCATAATTTAGGAGCTATTATTAGAACTTGTGAAGCAGCTTCTGTTGATGGTATTATTATTCCTAAAGATCGTAGTGTTACTGTTAATGCCACTGTTATGAAGGTAAGTGCTGGGGCTTTAGAAAATGTGAAAATAGCTAAAGTTACTAATTTAGTAAATACTATTAAAAAACTTAAAAGCATGGGTTTTTGGATTATTGGTACTGATATGGAAGGTACTGATTATCGAGAAATAGATTACCAAGGAAAGATTGCTTTAGTTATTGGTAATGAAGGAAAAGGAATAAGTAAATTGGTAAAAGAAAATTGTGATTTTATAGCAAGTATTCCCATGTATGGTAAAATTAATAGTTTAAATGCATCAGTTGCTGCTGGTATTTTCATTTATGAAGCAATAAATGCACGGAGGTAGTTTATGAATTATCGTGATTTTAATGATAATGAATTGTTATCTTATATTTGTGAAAATAATGAAGAAGCTAATACAATTTTATTTAAAAAATATGAACCGTTAATTAATAGTATAGCTCGTAAAATGTATAAGTATTGCAAGAATACAGGGTTAGAACTTAATGATTTAATCCAAGAAGGTATGTTAGGTCTTAATTTGGCAATCAACCATTATGATGAACAAAAAGATGCCACCTTTTATACGTTTGCCAAAAAATGTATTGAAAGAAAAATGCTTAGTATGATTATTGGAGCTAAGCGATTAAAACATAAAATATTAAATGAATCATTATCATTAGAAGGTAATATTAATGATAGTGATTCAATTGGTTTAGAAGCATTTATTAGTGATAGTAAAAATGATCCTGAACTAGTTATTATTAATAATGAAGAAGAAGCAGAATTAATTAATAGAATTAAAAAGAGATTAACGGATTTTGAATGTCAAGTTTTTGAATTAAAAATATGTAATTTTAATTATAAAGAAATTGCCGAAATACTTGATAAATCACCTAAAGCAATTGATAATGCTTTACAAAGAATTAAAGCTAAAGCGAAAGAAGAATTGGTTTTAAATAGATAAATTAAATAATATTCCAAAACAAAAAAGTGTTGAAATAATCAACACTTTTTATTATGAATCGGCATTTCTCAAAAAATCATTTGGTAGTGTAGCTTCAATCGCTTGGTTAATAATATCTTCTGGTATTATAACATTACCAACTTTATTAAATTCAGAAAACTCTAATTCAATTACCATCATATTTGCTGTAAAGTTAAGACAGGTGAATATGTTATCAGATTAACTGCACCAGTAAAATCGATTTTTATGTTTGTAATGTAATTATTTTTGTTTAAATAAACATCAACAACAGTATCTTTATTAATTTCCAATGTTTCATAATTATCGTTTTCATTATTGAAGTATTTTTTTAATGTTTTTTGTAATTCCTGTGATTTTTCTTTAGACAGAGTTATTTTATAGTGTGTTATTTTGTTTGTGCTATCTTTATCTTTTTCGAATGATGTATTTTCTAGTAATAAATCAGTTAATCTAGCAATTATTTTTTCTTCTTCACTTGTGTCAACGAATTTAAACCACTCATTATCACTTTTCATATAGGTAATATATTACTTGTTATCAATTTTTGTATACATTTCCATTTCTTCTTTATCAGAACGACTACTAAATTCAAATTGACAATTAAGTTTTGAAGTCTTATTTTTTTCATCGATAAGACCTAATGTATATATGGTGCTTTCCAATTCCATTTCGTTAGCTTCTAATGTAGTTTTATTAATTAAAGTTATTTTGTAATTTTCTAACATTTTCATTTTTTCCCTAGCTTGTTCTAATCTTTCAACATCACTTAATTCTTTTGTACATCCTGTCATAATAAAAGTAACAACTAATAACAAAATTATAAATTTAAATTTTTTTATATACCCTCCATTTTTTAAATATATACATGCATCAATAAAGTAATAATAATAATATAAAATCAATAATTATTTATGTTTCTAAAAGAGGAACAACTAAAGAGAGTGCTGAAAAAATTGGTGCATCGATTAATGCTGATATAGTTGATATTAAAGAAATAAGAAAAATTAAATCCTAAAATAAATGAAGAAGAAACAAAAGAATTTATTAAAGAAATGAGTGATTTATAATGAAAATATTAAGAGTTATTAGTTGGATATGTCTTTTTTTGGTTGTTGCTATGATTGTCTTTCTTTATTATTTAACATTACATCAAGAAGATATTAAGAATATGAAAATAGGGGATATTGATTTATCTAACATAGAAGATGGTGTTTATGTAGGACGTTTTGAAGGATATCGTTGGTCGAATACAGTAGAAGTTACTGTTCAAAATCAACAAATTGTAGATGTAAAAATTACTAAAGGAATGATGTTTCGTAAAAATGAAGTTGAAGAAAATTTAATTAATCAAGTAATTAATAAACAATCTTTAGATGTTGATATTGTAAGCGGGACAACCGTTTCTAGTAAAGCTATTTTAAAAGCAATTGAAAATGCTTTAAATAATAAATAATTGTTGACTTATAATAAATAGTGTGATATTCTTTTAGTAGACACACGTAAGAGTGTTTTTTATTTGAGAAAAATCATATGATAAAAAGAGGTGGAGAATGAAAGAAGTAGCCAGATTTCTAATTGGTGTTAAAAAAGAAATGACGAGAGTTCGTTGGCCCAAGAAAAAAGAAATGATTACTTATTCTATCGCAACCATTATCTTTATTTTATTTTTTGGCCTTTTCTTTTCAATGTTAGATTTTATAATTGCAGGACTTAAGACATTGGTGAGATAATGCAAAAAGAATGGTATGTTGTTAATACTTATTCGGGCCATGAAGATAGAGTAAAAGAAAAGTTAAAGATGCGTGTTAGTTCCATGGGGATGGAAGATTATATCTTTCGTATCATTGTTCCTGAACAAAAAGAAATAGAAATAAAAGATGGCGTTAAAAAAGAAAAAGTTAAGAAAATGTTTCCTGGTTATGTTTTAGTTGAAATGATTATGACTGATGAATCTTGGTTTGTTGTGCGTAATACACCAGGTGTAACAGGATTTATTGGTTCATCTGGTAAAGGAACCAAGCCTTTCCCATTAACAACGGCTGAAGTTGATCGTATTTTAGGTAGTATGGGCTTAAGTCGTATTGAAATTGGTAACGAACTTAATGAAGGCGATATGATTAAAGTTATTAAAGGACCATTTTCTTCAATGTATGGAAAAGTTAAAAATATTAGTAAAGAAAAAGCTAAGTTGGAAGTTGCTCTTGATTTGTTTGGGCAAGAAACACTTGTTGAATTAGATTTAACGGAAATTGAAAAAGCCTAGTTTACAAATTATTAAAAATATGATATTATGGTTTCGCATGTTGTTTTGATATAGATTATTATTAGTGGGAGCGCGGATGGAAGCATTAGGACCACTCACGAAAAAAATATAGGAGGTGTTTTTCGTGGCAAAAGAAATTAGTAAAAAGGTGAAGTTACAAATTCCAGCTGGAAAGGCTAATCCAGCACCACCGGTAGGAACAGTATTAGGACCAGCGGGAATTAATTTACAAGAATTTTGTACTAAGTTTAATGAAGCAACTAAAGATAAAATGGGAGATGTTTTACCAGTTGAAATTACTATTTATGATGATAGAAGTTTCGACTTTGTAGTTAAAACACCACCAACACCATTTTTAATTAAAAAGTATGCTCATATTCAATTAGGTTCAACAAAAGGTTCAACTGAAACGGTTGCGACTTTGACAAAAGCTCAAATCCGTGAAATTGCGGAAATTAAAACGCCAGATTTAAATGCTTATACAATTGAAGAAGCAATCAAAACAGTTGAAGGTACTGCTCGTAATATGGGTATCAAAATAGTTGAATAAAAAGATAATAAATAAATTAAAATATATATGTACTCTTGTGGGAGGACCAATCCGCATATACCACAAAAG
The DNA here is from genome assembly GCA_012520435.1 of Mollicutes bacterium. Lineage (GTDB taxonomy): Bacteria > Bacillota_I > Bacilli_A > RF39 > UBA660 > JAAYOI01. The sequence goes on along the minus strand of JAAYOI010000047.1, from coordinate 11,610 downwards.
GAGGTTAAAAAATGAAAAAAGGAAAAAAATATATTGAAGCAGCTAAATTAATAGATAAAAATAAACTTTATTCTAAAGAAGAAGCTATTGCTTTAGTTAAAAAAACATCATTTACCAAGTTTGATGCTTCAATTGAACTTGCAATCCGCTTAAATGTTGATACTAAAAAAGCTGATCAACAATTAAGAGGTGCTATTGTTCTTCCTCATGGTATTGGTAAAACAAAAAAAGTTTTAGTTATTGCTAAAGGAGAACAAGCTAATGCAGCGAAAGAAGCAGGAGCTGATTATGTTGGAGATGTTGACATAATCGAAAAAATCGAAAAAGAAAATTGGTTAGATTTTGATGTTATGATTGCCACCCCAGATATGATGCCTGCTTTAGGAAAAATTGGTAAAATTTTAGGTCCTAAAGGATTAATGCCAAATCCTAAAACAGGAACTGTTACTTTAGATGTTGCTAAAGCGGTAGCTGATGTTAAAAAAGGTCGTGTTGAATATCGTACTGATACTTTTGGTAATGTTCATGCTATAATTGGTAAAATATCATTTGAAGAGCAAAAATTAATTGACAATTTAGATGCTTTTGTTTCTGTTATTATTAAATCAAAACCAGCGACAGTTAAAGGAAATTATATTAAAAATATAACTATTTCTTCAACTATGGGTCCTGGTATTAAAATCGATATAAATAGTTTTGACATCTAATTATTAATATGTTATAATTAATTTGCTTTGAAGAAGTACCGTAGACAGTAGGAGCCTTAAGGCTTAATATTTCCTACCGAGGAACTTAAATAATAATTTAAGTAACTTTGCATCTCTACGGGTATACTGTAGAGATTTTTTAAATGATTAAGGAGGAGGTGCAGAGGTGGCTAATCCAAAGGTAATTGAGCAAAAGCAAGCAATTGTTAATGAAATAATCGAAAATGTTAAAAAATCATCATCAGTTGTTTTCTTTGAATATCATGGTTTAACAGTTGGTGAAATGACAGAATTACGTCGTAAATTAAAAGAAAATAATGCTGAATTAAAGATTTATAAAAACACTTTAACAAGAAGAGCTTTAGATAATTTAAAAATTAATTTAAATGATGAATTAATAGGACCAAAAGCAATTGTCTTTAGTGAAGATACGGTTGCACCTATTAAAATATTAAGTGAATTTGCTAAAAAACATCAAGCATTACAAATGAAAATAGGAATTGTAGATGGTGAACTTGCTGACATTAATAAATTAAACAAATTAGCAACCATTCCATCGATAGATACCTTACTTGTTATGCTTGCTAGAGGTATGACATCAAGTCTAAATAATTTAGCAATCTGTTTAGATTTATATCGTAAAAAATTAGAAGAAGAAAAAAATTAAAAGGAGGAATATATAATGGCAAAATTAACAAGAGAAGAATTCATTAGCGCCTTAAAAGAAATGACCATTCTTGAAATTAATGATTTAGTAGAAGCAATGAAAGAAGAATTTGGAATTGATCCAAGTGCGGTTGCGGTTGCCGCTGCTCCTCAAGCTAGTGCAGCTGCTCCAGCTGAAGAAGGACCATCAACAGTTAATATCGTATTAGCAAGTGCTGGTGCTAATAAACTAGCAGTTATCAAAATTGTTCGTGATATTACTGGTTTAGGCTTAAAAGAAGCTAAAGATATTGCTGATAATGGTGGAGTTGTTAAAGAAAATGTTAAAATTGATGAAGCTAATGAAATTAAAGCTAAATTTGAAGAAGCTGGCGCTACTGTTGAATTAAAATAATGGAATAATTGAATTTTGAGCCTGTACTAAATTTTAGTATGGGCTTTAAGCATTTTTAAAAGGTGATTAAGATGACACATTATTTTAGTAAAGAAACTAATTTACCAAGCAAGCAAAACTAATTAAAGTAAAGGTAAATAATCAAGGATATCGTTTTTTTACTAATTATGGTGTTTTTTCTAAAAAAGGTTTAGATTTTGGAACAAAACTACTTTTAGAAAGTCTTCCTTATGAAAAATTAAAAGGAAATATTTTAGATTTTGGATGTGGTTATGGACCAATTGGTATAATCATTAGTAAAAGAACTAAAATTAAAGTGGATATGATTGATATTAATAAACGTAGTCTTAAACTAGCAGAAAAAAACGCTTTACTTAATAAAGTAGATGTTAATATTTTTGAAAGTAATATTTATGATAACATAAATAAAAAAATATGATTATATTATTACGAATTCGCCAATTAGAGTAAGTAAAAAAATTTTATATCAAATATTATTTGGAGCTAAAGAATATTTAGTAGATAATGGTGAATTATGGTTAGTAGTTAATAAAAATCAAGGGGCTAAAAGCATAATAAAAAACTTAGAAAAAGAATATAATGTTAATATTGTTTGTAAAAGTAAAGTTTTTTTTATAATTTGTGCTAGAAATAATTGACAAGTTGCCAAGAAATTGTTAAAATTATAAATTGGCTGTATGTTTATTAAAATATAATTTATATACTTGGTAAATATAGATTATAGGGGTGAAAGAGTGGCTTATACAATTAAAAAAATGGGTGATCACCGTGAGAGAAGAAATTATGCAAAAGTAGAAAATGCGATTGAATTAGAAAATCTACTAGAAATTCAAAAGAAATCATATAAATGGTTTATTGAATTTGGAATTAGAGAAGTATTTGATGACATTTTTCCAGTCGAAAGTTTTGCGGGGAATTTATCATTAGAATTTGGTGATTATTATTTTGAAGAACCAAGATATTCAATAAAAGAATGTAAAGAAAGGTATGCAACTTATGCAGCACCTTTAAAAGTAGCAGCAAGACTTTTTAATCAGGAAACAGGGGAAGTAAAAGAACAAGAAATATATCTTGGCGATATGCCAATTATGTCAGAAACAGGCACATTTATTATTAATGGTGCGGAACGGGTAATTGTTTCGCAATTAGTTCGTTCTCCAAGTGTTTATTATGTTCATGAAATTGATAAAAATGAACGTTCAGTTATTGCAGCCCAAGTAATTCCAACTAGAGGTACATGGTTAGAATATGAAATGGATGCTAGAGATGTTCTCTATGTTCGTATTGATCGTACTCGAAAAGTACCAATTACTACTTTACTTAGAGCAATCGGATTATCTACTGATGAAGATATTATAAGTTTATTTGGTGAAGATGAATATCTTTTAAGAACTATTGATAAAGATACTAATAAAAATACTGATGAAGCATTAATCGACATTCATGCTAAACTTCGTCCAGGTGAGCCATCTACATTAGAAAGTGCTAAAAACCAATTAATTACAAGATTTTTTGATTCTTTCCGTTATGATTTAGCTAGAGTTGGACGTTATAAATTTAATAAAAAATTAGATGTATGTGATCGTTTATTAGATTGTGTTTTGGCAGAAGATATAAAAATAAAAAACAAAGTTATTTATCCTGCTGGTACTTTAATAACTAAAGAAATTTTAAAAGAATTAAAACCACTTTTTGCTGATGGTTATGGTGTAAAAGAAGCACCTATTAATCAAGAATTAGATACTTATAATAAAGTTCAAGTTATTAAAGTATATTCTAAGAAAAATTCTAATAAAATTGTTAATATTATAGGTAATGATCGTACATGTGATGTTAAAAGACTTACCATTCTAGATATTTATGCATCTATTTCTTACTATTTAAATCTTTTAGAAGGTATTGGTAATTTTGATGAAATCGATCATTTATCAAATCGTCGTGTGCGTCAAGTAGGGGAACTTTTACAAAATCAATTTAGAGTTGGTATGACTCGTATTGAAAGAGTTATTAGAGATCGTATGTCAACTCAAGAAATTGATGAGGTAACACCTAAATCACTTATTAATATAAGACCATTAACGGCTGCTATTAAAGAATTCTTTGGTAGTAGTCAATTATCGCAATTTATGGATCAAACCAATCCATTAGCAGAACTTGGTAATAAACGTCGTTTATCTTCTTTAGGTCCAGGCGGTCTTTCAAGAGATCGTGCCGGTATGGAGGTTCGTGACGTTAATCCATCACACTATGGAAGACTTTGTCCAATCGAATCACCAGAAGGACAAAATATTGGACTTATTACTTCTATAGCTAGTTTTGCTAAAGTAAATGAATATGGTTTTATTATGACGCCTTATCGTCGTGTTGTTAATTGTAAATTAACTGATGAAGTTGAATATATGACCGCTGATGAAGAAATGGATTATTATATTGCCGAAGCAATTGTTAAAGTTAACGAAAATAATGAAATTATTGAAGATCGTGTACCAGTTCGTTATCGCGGTGATAATCTTATTGTTAAAAAAGAACAAGTAGATTATATTGATGTATCACCACAACAAGTTGTATCTATTACAACAGGTTGTATTCCATTCCTTGAACATGATGATGGTAAAAGAGCTTTGATGGGGGCAAACATGCAACGTCAAGCAATTCCGCTTTTAAAAAGTGAAGCACCATTAATTGCAACCGGTGTCGAAGCTGTCGCAGCTCGTGATTCGGGAGCTGTTGTGGTTGCTAAAGAAGCTGGTATTGTTGATTATGTTGATGCTCGTAAAATTGTTGTAAAAAGATCTAATGGTACAACTGATACCTATTATTTAAATGGTTTTGAAAAGAGTAATAATGGTACTTGTTATCTTCAAAAGCCAATTGTTAAAAAAGGCGATAAAGTTAAAAAAGATATGGTAATTGCTGATGGACCAAGTACTGAATTAGGGGAAATGGCTATTGGTAAAAATATTACCGTTGCTTTTATGAATTTTGATGGATATAACTTTGAAGATGCAGTTATCTTAAATGAACGTTTAGTTAAAGATGATGTTTATACATCAATTCATATCGAAGATTATCAAATTGAATGTCGTGATACTAAATTAGGACCAGAAGAATTCACGAGAGATATTCCAAATGTAGGGGAAGAAGCTCGTAAAAACTTAGATGAAAATGGTATTGTTCGAATTGGTACCGAAGTTAAAGACGATGATATCTTAGTTGGTAAAGTAACGCCAAAAGGAATGGCTGAACTTACCGCTGAAGAAAAATTATTGCACGCTATTTTTGGAGAAAAAACAAGAGAAGTTCGTGATACCTCACTTCGTGTTCCTCATGGTGGTGGAGGAATTGTTTGTGATGTAAAAGTATTTACTAAAGAAGATTGTGATGAACTTCCGGCTGGTGTTTCTAAAATAGTTCGTGTTTATGTTGCTCAAAAACGTAAAATAACAGTTGGTGACAAAATGGCTGGTCGTCATGGTAATAAAGGAGTTATTTCTTTAGTATTACCAGAAGAAGATATGCCATATATGGCTGATGGTACACCAGTTGATGTATTACTTAGCCCATTAGGTGTTCCTAGTCGTATGAATATAGGGCAAATTTTAGAAATGCATTTAGGATTTGCAGCTGAAAAATTAAATATTCATGTTTTATCACCAGTTTTTGCCGGAGCTACTCGTGAAGAAATCCTTGATGCTTTAAAAGAAGCTGGCTTACCTGAAGATGGTAAAATGATTCTTTATGATGGTCGCACTGGTGAACCATTTGATCATCCAATTAGTGTTGGTGTTATTTATATGATGAAATTACATCACATGGTTGATGATAAATTACATGCTCGTTCAACCGGTCCATATTCTCTTGTTACGCAACAACCACTTGGTGGTAAAGCACAATTTGGTGGTCAACGTTTTGGAGAAATGGAAGTTTGGGCATTGTATGCTTATGGGACTGCTAATATCTTACAAGAAATGCTTACTATCAAATCAGATGATGTTCTTGGTCGTGTTAAAGTTTATGAAGCTTTAGTTAAAGGTCAACCAATTCCATTATCTGGTATCCCTGAATCATTTAGAGTTTTAATTAAAGAATTCCAAGCTTTAGGTCTTGATATAACAGTTTTAACGCAAGATGGTAAATTTATCGAAATTCGTGAATTAGAAGAAAGTGAAAAAGATGGCTTCTTAACTACTGAAGAATTTGAAAAAAGTATTGATGTTAATTTATTAGATGAAGAAAAAAAAGAAGAAGATAGTGAACCTTCAGATTTGGATGTAGAAGCAGAAGATTATGAAAATTCCATTGATGATATTTTAGATGAAACAGAAGATTATGAGCCAGGCCCATCAGATGGTGTTTTTGAAGAGGGGGATGAGGAATAATGGATGTTAATAATTTTAAAGGATTAAGAATCGCAATTGCCTCACCTGATAAAATAAGATCGTGGTCATATGGCGAAGTTAAAAAAGCAGAAACCATAAATTATCGTACTTTAAAACCAGAACGTGATGGTTTATTCTGTGAAAAAATCTTTGGACCAACTAAAGATTTTGAATGTGCTTGTGGTAAATATAAAAGATTAAGATATCGAAATATTGTATGTGATCGTTGTGGGGTTGAAGTTACACGTGCTAAAGTTCGTCGTGAACGTATGGGTCATATTGAACTCGCAACCCCTATATCACATATTTGGTTCTTTAAAGGTGTTCCATCACGTATGGGATTAGTTTTAGATATGTCTCCACGTGATTTGGAAGAAGTTTTATACTTTGTATCTTATGTTGTTTTAGACCCAGGTTCTGCTCCTTTAGAAAAGAAACAAATTATTTCAGATAAAGAATATCGTGTTTATTTAGAAAAATATGGTAATAGTTTTAGAGTAGGAATGGGAGCTGAAGCGATAAAAGAATTACTAGAACAAGTTGATCTTGAAAAAGAAATCGAACAAATTAAAAAAGAAATTGATGAAATTAAAGATACAACTTCGCAAAAACGTGTTCGTTTAATTAAACGTTTAGATATTTTAGATGCTTTCTTAAAATCAGGAAATCGTCCAGAATGGATGATTTTAGACGCATTACCAGTTATTCCACCTGAACTTCGTCCGATGATTCAATTAGATGGTGGAAGATTCGCAACTAGTGATTTAAATGATTTATACAGACGTGTTATTAATCGTAATAATCGTTTAAAGAAACTTATTGAATTAGGAGCACCATCAATCATTATTCAAAATGAAAAAAGAATGCTTCAAGAAGCAGTTGATGCCTTATTTGATAATGGTCGTCGTGGACGTAATATAACGGGGGTAGGAAATCGTCCATTAAAATCATTAAGTAGTATGCTTAAAGGAAAACAAGGACGTTTCCGTCAAAACTTACTTGGTAAACGTGTTGATTATTCTGGTCGTTCAGTTATTGTTGTTGGGCCAAAATTAAAAATGTATGAATGTGGTATACCAAAAGAAATGGCCTTAGAATTATTTAAACCACATGTTATTAATGGTTTAGTTTCAAAAGAAATTGCGTCTAATATTAAAGCGGCTAAAAGAATGATTGAAAATCAAGATCCAAGAGTTTGGGATATTGTTGAAGAAAATATAAAAGAACATCCAGTTTTATTAAACCGTGCACCAACGTTACATAGATTAGGTATTCAAGCATTTGAACCTAAATTAATTGAAGGGCGTTCAATTAGACTCCATCCATTAGTTTGTGCGGCATTTAATGCTGACTTTGATGGTGATCAAATGGCTGTTCACGTTCCGCTTAGTGAAGAAGCTCAAGCTGAAGCACGTATCTTAATGTTAGGTGCGAATAATATTTTAAGTCCTAAAGATGGTAAACCAATTGTTACACCATCACAAGATATGGTTTTAGGAAATTATTATATAACGATTGAAAAAGCGGGAGAACCAGGCGAAGGAAATGTTTATAAAAACCCTAATGAAGCAATTATGGCTTATGAAAGACGTATTATAAGTCTTCATACGCGTATTGCAATTCCTGTAAAATCATTTAAATATAAAGTATTCCCTGATAATTATATGGATAAATATTTAGTAACCACACCTGGTAAATTAATCTTCAATGAAATTTTCCCAGATACTTTCCAATATATTAATGAAGGTAGTGCGGAAAACATTGAAAAAATTACACCTAGTAAATTCTTTATCGATAAAGGTAAAAATATAAGAGAAGAAATTGCGCAAATGCCTTTAGTAGAACCTTTAAACAAAGGTGCTTTAGGTAAGATTATTTCCCAAATATATAAACGTTATCATACCACTGAAACATCAATCATGCTTGATAAACTAAAAGATTTAGGGTTCCATTATTCAACTAAATCGGGTATTTCAATTGCCATGACCGATATTAAAGAAAGTGAAATGAAAACACAAGTATTAAAAGAAAGTCAAGAAATGGTTGATAAAATTAATAATCAATATAAACGTGGATTAATAACGGAACAAGAAAGATACGAAAAAGTTATTAATGTTTGGGTTGATGCTAAAAACAAAATTTCTAAAGAATTAGAAGAAATGGTTAAGAATGATAAAGCCAATCCAATTTCCATGATGATGTTAAGTAAAGCCCGTGGTGATATTGGAAGCCATACCCAACTTGCAGGTATGCGTGGACTTTTCTTTAAACCGAGTGGAGAATATGTAGAAATTCCAGTTAAATCTTCATTTAGTGAAGGAGTTACGATTTCGGAATTCTTCTTATCAACCCATGGTGCGAGAAAAGGGGCAGTTGATACAGCATTAAAAACAGCTGATGCGGGATACTTAACGCGTCGTTTAGTTGATGTTGTTCAAGATATTATTGTTAAAGAAGATGATTGTGGTACTGAAGCTGGTGTCATAGTTGAAGCTTTTGTTAATGAAAAAGATGGAACTACTATTGAAACATTATATGAACGTATTGTTGGACGATTTACTAATAGAAGAATTATCCATCCAGAAACAAAAGAAGTTATTGCTGAAAGGAATACGTATATTACTGAACAATTAGCTGATAAAATTATTGAAGTTGGCATTACAAAAGTACCAATCAGAACAGTCTTTACTTGTAAAATACCTCATGGTGTTTGTCAAAAATGTTATGGTCGTAACCTAGCAACCGGTTCTATAGTTGAAATTGGTGAAGCAGTAGGTATTATGGCAGCCCAATCAATTGGTGAACCAGGTACCCAATTAACAATGCGTACCTTCAATACAGGCGGGGTTGCAGGAGACGATATTACTCAAGGTTTACCACGTGTTCAAGAATTGTTTGAAGCACGTATTCCTAAAGGAAAAGCAACCATTTCGGAAATAAATGGTGTAGTAAGTAAAATTGAAGAAGATAATGGTAGATACATTATCTCTGTAAGCAATGATGTAGAAACGAAACAACATACTACGAATTATGGAGCTAAGTTGGCAGTTGCTTTAAATGATGAAGTTAAAGCTGGTGATCGTCTTACTCATGGATCTATTAGTCCAAAAGAATTATTAACAGTAACCGATCCAATTACGGTTCAACAATATATCTTATTAGAAATTCAAAAAGTTTATCGTTCACAAGGTGTTGATATTAACGATAAACACGTTGAAATTATTGCGAAACGTATGATTTCTAAGATTAAGATTATTAATAGTGGTGATTCTGAGTTATTACCAGGTACGATGGTTAATATTGATAAATTTACTGAAATCAATAAAAATCTTATTCTTGAAGGCAAAAAACCAGCAACCGGTCGTCCAATTATCTTAGGTATTACTAAAGCATCATTAGAAACAGATTCCTTCTTATCAGCTGCATCATTCCAAGAAACAACAAGGATTCTTACTGATGCTGCGATTCATGGACGTATTGATTACTTAGAAGGATTAAAAGAAAATGTTATTATTGGTAAGAAAATACCAGCTGGTACCGGAAGCAAAAAATATAAGAATTTTGATTATGATTTAAAAATTGATTTATTAAAAGAAGAACCACTAGAAGTCTTAGAACAAGAATTGATGGATTAGGGATGATAAAATCATCCCTTTTTTATAACAATGTTGACTTTAATTGGTTTAGATATTATAATATTGAGATGTAAATATTACGCAAAGGAGCGAAAATTATATGGGTGATAGTGATAAGCATATAATAGAAACCTTAATTAGTATTTTTACGATTGATAAAGGGAAAGTAAAAACATTATTAATTCGTAAAAAAGATGAACCATATAAAGGTTATTGGATTTTACCAGGTGGGATTTTAGCTGGTAATGAAACAATTGAAACAAATATTAGTAATAATGTGTTTGAAAAATGTGGAATATATAATTTATATATAGAACAAGACCATATTTTTAGTGACTTACATCGTAATCCTGAAAAAAGAGTAATCGCTTGTTCATTTATTGGGTTGATTGATAGTATAAGTATTAAAATAAAGAAAGAAGAAAGACCACATATTGAAAGCGCATGGTTCTCTTTGAATGCTATACCAAAAATGGGGTATGACCATGAACAAGTAATAGAGCACGCTATTGATACTTTACGTAAAAAAATAGTTAATACCAATATTTTAAAAAGTTTATTTCCTAGTGATTTTACTTTACCAGAACTTCAAAGTGTATATGAAAGTATTTTAAATCGTCCATTAGATCGTCGTAATTTTCGCAAGAAATTTATTAATTTAGGATTAATTGAAGATACGGGATATAAAAATGAAGGCTATAATGGTAGACCTGCTAAATTATATCGCTTTAAAGAAAATATTAAAGAAAGGGATTTATTTTAATGGATGATCAAGGCTGGGGCTTAAGAACAATGTTAGGATTGTGTGCCATTTTAGCCTTTTTTCTCCTTTTAATAGTAATTAATATTAAATCTATTTTTGGAGGAATTTTATATAATAGTAATACTAATGATGATAAACCAGGTTATACTAATCAAGACTATCAACAATTAGAAAGTAAATTGATTGATGGTGCTAAAAAATATATTAAAGAGTATTATAGTGATGGTATTCCTGAAGGAGTAAAATTAGTATTTACTGTTAAAGATTTACAAAATAAAGGTTTTTTAGAAGAAATAAACGATCCTAATAATAAAAATATAACTTGTAGTGGTTATATTAATGTTGAAAAAGAATCTAGTATGGACAAATATTATCCTTATATAAAATGTGGTAATAAATATGGAACAAAAGGATATAATAAAATATTTGATGATTAAAGTTATAACTTTAAAGTGTATACATTTGTATACACTTTTTTAAAATTTTTATAAAATTAACAACCAGGTAACTTGACACAAATGTAATTAATTGGTATGATTTTAAAAATATGAAAAAACCAGAGGTGATAGTATGAAAAAGAAAAAAAAGAAAGGTTTTACTTTAATTGAAGTATTAGGTGTAATAGTAATAATGAGTATAGTAGTTCTTATTACTGTTCCTATTATAACGGGAATAATTGATAAAGTAAGAAAAAATGCATATAGAGAAAGTGTAAGAAGTATTTTTGATGCAGTTGATATATATTTAGCTACAAGTGGATTTAAAAATTTACCTGAAGAAGGAGTGGATGTAATTGATCCCAAAATAATGCTAAAACATAAAGATTTTGTAAGTGGAAAAGTAGTAAAAAATGAAGAAGGAAAATTAAAAGTAGAAAGAGTAAGTAATGGGGTGTATTGTGCAGAAGGAACTTATAATAATATAAGAGTAGTAAAAGGAGATTGTAGTAAATTAGATATAACCCCACCAACCGTGGTTATAATATCAAGTTTACCAACAAGTAATTCTGTAACAGTAATAGCTTTAGCGGAAGATAATGAAAGTG
>JAAYOI010000006.1 GCA_012520435.1 Mollicutes bacterium | reverse complement strand
TCCTCCTTACCATTTATATTTTTTATATTTTCTACGATAATTAATATCTCTTAAAAATAAATATATTCTTCTTTTAAGTGGTAAATCTTTTTTATAATATAGAGGATCTACTATTTTACCTTTTTTAATTAATCTTTTTATTTCTGCTTTTAATTTAGGATTTACAACATATTTTCTAATTACTGCTTTTGGTACAAATGATAATACTATTTTATCACGAAGTAAAACTGGTTCATGTTCTTTACCATATACTAAATCATCAACTAAAGTTTTAACTAAATTATAACCACAAGCAGCTAAATAATATGCACTTCTTGATTGACGCGGATTTATTTCTAAAACTTTATATTTCCCGTCACGCATATCATATTTTATATCAAATTCCGCAAATCCTTGATATCCTATTGACTCTAAAAATTCTTTTAATTTATAAACATTTTCTTCTTTATATCCATGTTCATCATAACCATTAACTAAAACCGTACAATTACCTATTCCGGTATTTGTATGTTCTTGTAAACCTATTTGGGCAAATGTCATAATTTGGGTTTTTTTCTTGGTGTTACAATAAAACATCGAATCAAATAAAGCGGAATCATCCCCTGGAATAAATTCTTGAATGATAAGATTACCAGTATAACCTGAATCTTCAATCAATCGAATGGTTTCATATAATTCATCTTTTGACTTAATTTTATACACTTTACTTTTACTTGGAAAATCACATTCACTATACATAACACTATCCCCAGGTTTTAAAATCAAAGGATAAGGAAACATATCGGGAATTTCTGGTTTGGTTATGCATGAATAAATAAAGGTTTTAGGAAAATCTAAAATGCTATCTGAGAAATAAGTATAAAAACAATCTTTTATAAGTAAATTGTTTAATAAATCTAAATCAACATAATTGAATAAATAATATTTACTTAAAAAATCCCTATTTTCTACTATTAAGCGCACATATGTGTCGTTAGTACCAATAAGAATTAATTTCTTACCTTGATGCTGTAAAGCAAAATCTTCAAGTGTTTTTTTGAATACTTCTGGATCCCATAAATTTGGTTCAATCATTAAATCAATAATTTTACTACATGATGTAAAAGCCATTGGTTGTTTTCCAATCATTTTTGCTTTTCTCCCGTATGCTTCATGATAGCATCTAGCCATATAATAGGCATTAATATCTGTTCCAATAATTAATACTTCAAATTCCAATTTACCTCGCCTCTACTTTCTCATTCTTCAATGTAAACAATTTCTCCATTTTTTTTATATACTCTTGGGATCGTTTGATCAAGCATACACATTGTTTCGTAAACAGTGGTCTTTAAATATTGACTAACTTCTCTTATACTAATACCTTCACCTATTAAAGTCACCTTATCATATACTCTAACTTTTTCATCAATCTTAACAATAATTATTCCCATCCCAATTTCTCCAATAATGGGATAACGTACATTATTAATAACAACTTCACGTCCAGTATTTCTTCTATTAAACCCATCAGCATAACCAATTGGTACAATCCCCACTAACATATCTTCTTTAGCTTGATAAACAGTACCATATCCTACATATTCATTCTTCTTAACTTTTTTTATTTGCATAATCTCACTATAAAGTGAAAAAGCTGGCTTTAAAATAATAGGACATTCTAAAGTAGTAGGACTTATATGATATCTTTTTATTCGCCATTCAGCTTTTATTTTTCTTAATTTAGCTTTTAATCCTTTTTTTGGCTTTGGTGTTTGATCAAAACCATACATAATAATACCTAATCTAATACCATTACATATATCTATTTTAGGATGATTTATTAAAGTAAGACTTCTTCCCATATGAATTATTGGGATTTTCGATAAATCGATATCACTTACTAATTCTTTAAATTTTATAACTTGTTTATCCCAAATTTTATCACTTATACCAGTTGTCGCAAAATGGGAAAAAAGTCCTTCTAAAATTATATATGAATGTTTCATTAACATATTATAAATTTCTTTTATCTCTTCTCTTTCTTTAATTCCTAAACGATTCATGCCACTATCAATTTTTAAATGCACATTTAAATTAGAAGTAATATTTAAATTCATTAATTCTTTAAAATAATTATAATCATGAATTGTTATAGTGATATTATTTTTTAAACATATATCGATATACTCTAAATTAATTGGTTCCATACATAAAATAGGAATATCTTTATTCCTCTTTCTTATACTTAATGCTTCTTCTAAAGAAGATACAGCTAAATAATTAATACCACAAGCAATCAAATCATTTATAATATAATCACCATGACCATAAGTATTTCCTTTTACTGCCCCAATATAATAAGCATATCCTCGATAATGATTAATGATATTAGTAACATTATCTTTAATGTTATCAATATTTATTTCAACATAAGTATTTCGATACATATTACAAATCCCTTCATTCTCAATTATTATTACAGTTTGATTATATCATTTTTAAACTTAAAAGTAAATTAATTATATATTATCTATTAACAAAAAACATATAATTTTAAAATTATATGTTTTTTACTTATTATCTATAAAATATACTTGATACCATAATAGAAAAGCATATATCGTATATATTTTGCGTGCATTATTTTTCTTATTAGTATAATGTTCTTCTAATAATTTTAAAATAGCCTCTTGGTCAAAAAATTGCTTAACATAATCTTCACTAAATACTTTATTTATTTGTTTATAATATTTTTCTTCTTTAATCCATTGAAAGAATGGGACAGGAAAACCTATTTTTGGTCTTTTTGCCCATTCATCTGGCAATACTTTATTAGCTGTTTTTCTAAAAATATATTTAGTCATATTATGACTTATTTTATATTTAGTCGGGATTTTGGAAGCTAAATTCATTACTTCTTTATCTAAAAATGGTACTCTTAATTCTAAAGAATGTGCCATTGTCATTTTATCAGCCTTTAATAAAATATCATTTGGCAACCACAAATGCATATCTAAATATTGCATTTTTGTAACTTCATCTTGATCTTTTACTTTATCAAAATATGGTTTTGTTATTTCTTTTATGGTTTTACTATGACGATATTCTTCTTTTAATATTTTAATTACTTCATCGTCATCAAAAATATAAGCATGACCAATGTAATAATCTTCAACATCTAAACCATTTCTAATTAAAAAATCACGACTGTGAAAAGGCAAAGAGTGTTTCGCTAATTTTCCTAAACTTGTTCTAATAAATTTAGGTAATTTACGATAAAGTGCTTCTCTAACAATAATTCCATATTCTTCATATCCATGAACAATTACTTCACTATCTGTTTTAGTCTTGAAAGTATGTCCTTTTTTTATTAAATCTTCTTTTAATTCTTTAAAATTATATATTTCTCCATTATATACTAAAATAATATCTTTATTTTTATTATACAAGGGTTGATTAGCATTTTCAGATAAATCAATAATACTTAATCAACGAAATCCAAGAGCAATTATATTATCAACATATTTCCCATAACTATTAGGTCCTCTATGAATAATTTTATCTATCATTAAATTAATAATTTTTGTCTTTTGATTATTATTTCGTTTATCTATGAATCCCACAAATCCACACATATTTCATCCCCAATCTATTACTTAACCATTATTGATATTTATTATCAATACGAATAATATTCATCAATTAAATAAAAAATGTCCATTAATACATAATGAACACTACTTACTTTGATTATAATCTGTTTTCTTTAAACGATAAAAAATAAATTCTTTATTTTTACCAACTTTTTTAAATCCTAATTTCTTGAATAATTGTTGTGCTTCTTTGTTATGAAATCCAATATTATCACCTATTTCATTACTATAATCTTTTTTAAAAGCTTCTTCAATCAATAATTTTAATCCTTCTTCACCATAACCTTTACGACGATATTTTACCTCTATAATAATACTGATTTTATAATAATCCCCATTCTTATCATAATAATAAGATATTTCACCAACTGGTTTATTATCTTTTATACGATATAAATAAGCATAAAAATAATTAGGATCTTGATTTTCAATCCATTTCTTATACCATTTTGACCATTTAGATTCTTTAAAATCAATAATCCAGCCCCAATATTTATTAAACTCCATTGTTTTTTCATCAGCTAAAAGTTTTTTACGATAATCTAATTCTTCAAATTTTGGAGTCTTAATATATACTTTAGCCATTTAATCACCTTTTCACTTTATAGAATTTTCGTATTTAGAAAAAATATTCATTTTTTTCAAAAAAAAAGTTAACATTTTTGTTAACTATTCATCTTTATTAAGACCATATTTACGGTTAAACTTTTCAACACGACCTGTTTTTACCGTTTTACCTTGAACACCTGTAAAAAATGGATGACATTGGCTACATACTTCAAGATAAATCTCTTCTTTATTTGATTCAACTTCAAAAGTATTGCCACAAGCACAGGTTACTTTTGATGTCACGTATTTAGGATGTATTCCTTTTTTCATTTTATTCTCTCCTTCCGCCATGACAAAAACTTGTCATAGTAATTTAATGCTTTTATATTATAGCAACTTTTTCGTATCTTCGCAACTACTTTAGTAGAGTTTGATTAATTTTTTTTATTATTTCGTTTGCCGTTGCTTCATATCCAACCTTAGATGGATGAAAATCTAAAGGATTAGGTAAGTATTCACTATTATTATGCATAATTGTATCTAACTTAATAAAATGAATACTATAAAAATTACATAAATCTTCTAATTTTTTATTTGCATATTCAATATATTGCCTACTATTTTCATCATTACTATATAAAATTGGTAAATAATATCCTAAAACAATAATATCTTCTTTACAATATTCTTTAATTAAACTTAATAATTTATTCATATCTTCCATTACTTCATCAATATAACTATAAACATTACTATCATTAAAAATATTTCCCAATTTATAAATAATTTCGTCTAACCCAATTGATAAAGTTATCAAATCAGCTTTAATTAAAGCATTTTTAATTGTTTGAGGTTTATTATTAATATAAATTTTCTTATTATCTTCAATATCTCTAATTAAATCAGTAATTCGATGATTTTCTGCTGAAAATTCATTTATATGTTTTTCCAATATTTTTTTATCTTTTAAATAATCCTTAATATAATCAGTATAACCATAATCTAAATTCCCATATGGTGTTTGACCAAGTGCTAAAGAATCACCTAATGATAAGTAATATACTTTTTTATCAAGGGTTGTTAAATATATTAAAAAAACTAATAAAACAATAATACTACCAACTAAAATCGTTTTTATTTTCATACCAATTCCCCTTAAAAAATAGAGATTATCTCTATTTAATTATATTTCTTCTAAAACGATTTTAGCACCCACTCCTTGTAATTTTTCAACAATTTTTTCATATCCTCTTAAAATATGTCCAACATCTGTAATAATGGTTGTACCTTCGGCAATTAAACCTGCAAGAATCATACAAGCTCCAGCTCTTAAATCAGTTGCTTTAACTTCACAACCTTTTAACTTAGTTGGTCCTTTAATTTTTATTCTGCGATTATCAATTAAAGTAATATTAGCTCCCATTTTATTAAGATATTCAACATTTTGAAAACGATTTTCCCAAATAGTTTCTTCTATTAGTGACTCTCCATTACAAGTAAGTAATAAAGTGGTAATAGGTTGTTGTAAGTCCGTTGGAAAACCGGGGTATCCTAAAGTTTTAATATTAATAGGTTTAATATTATCTGTCCTAGATACACAAACATAATCTCTACCAATTGTCATTTTTATACCCATTTCTTTTAACTTAAATAATAGGTTTTCAATATGCTCAGGAATAATATTTTCAATTCTTAAATTATCACCCATTAAAGCTCCAGCAATTACATAAGTTCCAGCTTCAATGCGATCAGGAATAACTTCTGTAAAACAACTTCCTAATCTTTCAACACCAATAATACGAATTTCGCTAGTACCAGCACCTGTAATTTTAGCTCCCATATTATTTAAAAAAGTTGCTACATTAACAATTTCAGGTTCTCGTGCAGCATTTTCAATAATTGTCTCGCCCTCAGCTCGAACGGCTGCTAACATCGTATTAATGGTTGCGCCAACACTAGGCATATCTAAATAAACATGACTTCCAACAAGCTTATCTGCAAAAACAGTATATTTATTTCCCTCTTCAATAACTGTTGCCCCAAGGGCTTTAAAACCTTTTAAAGTTTGATCAATTGGTCTTGCTCCAATATTACAACCACCTGGGAAATACATTGAAACTCTTTTGTATTTCCCTAATAAAGCTGACATAAAATAATAAGATGCTCTTAATTTACGGGAAATATTTTCCGGTATTTCTTTATTTTCAATACCGCTAGCATCTATTTCCATTAAATCACCATCTCTTTTTATTTTGGCTCCTAAATAAATCATTATTTCATTTAAAGCCTCAATATCAGAAATATTAGGAACATTATCAATTACTACTTTTTCATCACATAAAAGTGAAGCAGGAACTAAAGCAACTGCACTGTTCTTAGCACCACTAATTTTAATTGTTCCTCTTAAAATATTTCTACCTTCAATTTTCATTTGTTTCATGTTAACCTCCAACTCCATTATATTAATATGTCTTTTTTAAGATTTGGTGTTTATCTTTTATTAGCACTTCCTACTAATTCGATTTTCATAGAAATTACTTCTTTCATTGCTTTCTCACCAGCTTTGATAATTTTGCGCGGATCATACACATCGAAATTTTCAAATAAATATTTTCTAACTGCTTCTGACCAGGCTGTTTGTAATTCGGTATTAATATTTATTTTACATATCCCACATTCTATCGCTTTTTTTACTTTATCATCAGGAATACCTGTTCCACCATGTAAAACTAATGGCATCTTTAATTTTTCTTTTAATTCCTGCATCCTTTCAAAATTTAATTTAGGTTCGCCTTTATAAAAACCATGAACACTACCTAAAGCAGGAGCAAGAAAATTAATGTTAGTTTCTTGAACAAGCTTAACACAATCTTCAACTTCTGCATATAAAATATCTGCTTCTATACCATCTTCTGACCCACCAATATGACCAATTTCGGCTTCAACCGTAACTCTATTTTTCTTAGCATATTCAACTACTTCCTTAGTCATTTTAATATTTTCTTCTAAAGTATATCTAGAAGCATCAATCATAACTGATGTATAGCCTGCATCTATTGCTTTTTTACAACTCTCAATACTAGAACCATGATCTAAGTGAATACAAACAGGAATAGTTATATTTAAATCTTCTATTAAACCTTTAACCATGTTTACAACTGTTTTGTAACCACCCATATATTTAGTAGCACCTTCACTTACTCCCAAAATTACTGGAGTATTATATTTTTGGCATTCTTCTAAAATAAAACGAGCCCATTCTAAATTATTTATATTAAACTGACATATTGCATATTGCCTATTTAATGCATCATTTAACATTTTTTTTGCATTTACTAACATTTATATTCCTCCCAAAATAATCATAATATTATTTTACTTAGATGTCAAACAAAATTAAAAGTGAAAGTGTAAACTTGACCAACAAAAAGCACTAAATATATTTAGTGCTTTTTATATCTATAATTTACTCGTTATATCTAAAAAGTTAAACTTTAAAATAATTACTTTAAAACACAACGAACTGAACTACCATTTTGCCAAATATTTGGTTCATCATAAAAGTGTGCAGGAAAAACTCTACTAGTATATGTAAAATATCTATACATATTAGCATAATTAACAACATAAGGTGTTGAACTCCACAAAAATTCTGTATTATTAAATCCATTAAATGTTTTTTCTCTATCTCCAAACATATTTGCTTTAATGTTTTATCAATTGCTTTTGTGAATACTATTTTTCTATACTTTGCAGGACATACAAAATGGTATAACATCACTAATACATTATGACTTTTATGGATATACTTGCTCATCGCCTCTTACATACCATTTTATCATATTTTTTATATTCCGCTGCAAGCAGTTCTATTAAAGTAAATCCCTTTTTAATTACTACCTCTCCTTTAGTATATATCATTAAAATTGTAACACTATTTCAAAACAAACGCAATAATCTGATAATAAATTGTTTTATGGTTGTTAACCTATTTATATTAACTTATATTTTTTATATTAATGGTAATAATATTTTTGAGGGATATTATGAAAAAATTACCAAAGGATACCTCTAAAATTATTTCTTATATTATGAATAAAATGAATAATAATCCAGATCTCATTATAAAAAAACTTAACTTTAATAGTAATCAAATAGCTATCATATTTAATGAAAATATGGTTTCTAGTAAAACTATAAATGATTTTATTTTAGAACCATTAACTGAAAATAATATCAATAAAAAAATAGATAATATTTTGGAATATTTAAAAACTTATATACCTACTACTAAAATGATAGAAATTAATAATTATGAAGATTTGATAACTTATTTATTAAATGGTTATACAATTATTCTAATTGACAATTATTCTGTTTGCTTAGGAATTGAAACTAAAAATATTCTAGATAGTGGTATTAGTCCAGCTGAAAATGAAAAAACATTAAAAGGGCCAAAAGATGCTTTTACAGAAAATTACCAAACTAATATTGGGTTAATTAGAAAGCGTCTTAAGTACGAAAACTTAAAATTATTTAATAAATCAATTGGAACGATTGGTAAAAGTATGGTTGGAGTAATGTATATAGAAGAAATTACTAATAAAAAATTAGTAAATAAAATAATTAATAAAATAGATAAAATAAAGATAGAGGCGGTTTTTGATGTTAATCAAATTATTGAAATCATTTCTGAAAATGAAAAGAATGTTATTCCTAATTTTTTAACAACTGAAAGACCTGATTATGCAGCCATGCAATTATTAGAAGGAAAAATAGTTATTATTTTAGAAAATACCCCTTTTGTTGCTATTGTTCCAGCTTTCATTACTGATTTTTTTCATACCCCAGAAGATATGTACAATCGTCCAATAAATGCTTCTATTAATCGTCTTATTCGTTTTATTGCCTTTATTTTAACAATTTTAACTCCTGCTTTATACATTGCTCTTACCACCTATAACCATGAAACCATTCCAGAAGATTTAATTATTAATTTATCAATTCAAAGAAATGGTGTTCCCTTTTCGACAATTATTGAAGCTATTTTAATGATCTTGACTTTTGAAATATTGAAAGAAACCGATTTAAGAACATCTAGTAAAATTGGTAGTTCCTTATCAATTGTTGGGTCATTGATTTTGGGAAATGCCGCTGTAGCAGCCGGTATTGTTTCCCCTATTATGGTCATTATTATTGCCATTACTGCTATTAGTGGTTTAATTGTTAGCCATAATGATTTTATTAATGGCATTAGATGGTGGCGAATTATGTTTTTGATAGGGGCAAGCCTCGCCGGTGTCATTGGCATCGTCATAGTCTCCTTAATTTTTATAACTAATTTAGTATCTATTAAATCTTTTGGTTATTCTTTTTCTTATCCTTTTTCACCATTTAATAAAAAAAAGATGGGAAATAATATTATTATATCTTTTTACAATCGTTATTTTAAACACACTTCAACATCAGAAAGGAAAAATATATGAAAAAGTTATTGTTATTATTAATTTCTTTAACTTTATGTGGTTGTTGGAATTATAAAGAATTAAATTATTTATCTATTGTATCTGGTATTGCTTTAGAAAAAAGTAATGATGAATATATTTTAGGTATTCAAATTATAAATACGCAAGAAAAAAATAATAATTTTATTACTTTAAAAACTAAAGGAAAAACAGTTCATGAAGCCTTAAATAATATTTCCCTTATTTCTTCTAAAAAAGTATATATTGGCCATAATAAATTATTTATTATTGATGAAAAAATCGCCAAAGAAGGAATTGAACAAATTATTGACTTTTTGATGCGAGAACCAGAATCACATAAACAATTTCAAGTTTTAATAGCCAAAAACAAAACTTTAAATATTTTGGAAAATATACCAGCTAAAGATATTTTGTTATTATTAGAGGTTGCTAGTAAACAAAAAGGAAATATTACAAAAGTTACTTATGATGAACTTTTATCTAATATTCATAAAGTTGGAATCGAACCAGTTATTCCTGTTATCGAATTAAATGATACTAATAAGATAACATTAATAGGAATGAGTGTTTTTAAAGGTGATAAATTATTAGGTTATTTAAATTATAATGAAAGCTTAGGTTTTAATTTAATAAGAAATAATGTAAAAAAAGATGTTATAAGTTTTAAATGTGATAGTAATAATTACGGTTCTTTTGAAATAGTAACATTAAACACTAGTTTTTCTATTAAAATTGTCAATGATAATCCATTTGTTAATATTGATACCATAGGATCATTATATTTATCTGAAATTAATTGTGATTTAGATATTAGTAAAAATAGTGAAAGAAAGAAATTAATGGGTATTATTAATCAACAAATGAAAGAAATTATTAAAAATACTATTGAAACAGTAAAAAATGAATATAATACTGATATTTTTGGGTTTGGTTATTATTTATATCAAAACAATTACCAATATTGGAAAAATAACCACAGCAATTGGAACAATTTATTTAAAAATATTGCTTATAAAATTAATGTTGATCTAAATATTAGTAAAAAAGGATCTATTTTAGAACCAGCAAAAGAGGGATAAAATGAAAAAAAAGATCACTTCTTTTCAAATATCTATATTAATTTTTTTCTTATGTTTAGGATTATATGAGGGAATCGCTAATGTAATATTATATAGTAGTACTAAACAAAATGCCTGGTTAGTTATTTTATTATCGATTATTTTTTCATTTATACCAATTGCTTTAATTATATCGATAATAAATTTTGAACCAAACAAAAATATTATTAAAAAAGTAGAAATATTGCTTGGGAAACATTTGGGAAATATCATAAATTTTATTTTAAGTGTTTGTATATTCATGATTCTTATTCTAACTTGTTGGAATTTATTTAGTTTTATTAATATCGAATATTTAAATAAAACCCCACAATTATTTATAGGTATTTTATTTATTGGAACATCTTTTTATGCAATCATGAAAGGAATAGATGTCATCTTAAAATCAGGTGAAATTATTTTATATATTTCCTTATTATTAATTACCATTATTATTTTATCTTTATTTGGTTTACCTAATTTTAATAATTTAAAACCTTTTTTTTCAAATTCCTTTAATACATTTCTTTTTGAATCTATTCATTTATTAAGTTATACTATTATTCCTACCTTTGTTATAACTATTATTCCTAAAAACGAAATCAATGATAATCAAAAACTTACTAAATTAATTGTAAAAAGTTATATTATTTCCCAACTCTTTATTTTTTTAGTAACTTTTATTACTATTACTGTTTTAGGTCCAGAACTCGCAACTATATATCAATTTCCAACTTATTATACCGTAAGAAAAATTAACGTTGTTGGTGTAATTGAAAATACTGAAAATTTTTTTTCTGTTTTGTGGATCTTTAGTATGTATTTTATCATTACTATGTGTCTTTACTACATAAACACCTATGTAAAAGAAATATTTAAAATCAAAACCAAAAAAAAAGAATTCTTTTTACTTTTACTTATTTGTTTGTTTACATTATACTATTCTGATAAAATATTTCCCTCTACCATTAATTCAATTAATTTTATGAAAAAAAGTTATAATTATTTTATTGCTCTTATTATTTTTATAATAATGGTTTTATTAGGTATAATTATTTTCCAAAAAGGAAAAAAAACATCAAATAATAATGCCATACAATATTCCAATAACAATTAATATGCTTCCACCAATAATTGTTGATATAAAACCTAATTTTTTATTAATTGTCTTTCCAATATTCAAACCTAAATAAGTAAATAATAAGCTGGTAATAAAAAAGACTGATGAACACATTAAGTAATTATCACTAAAAGCCTTTAACCCTGCACCAATTGAAAAACTATCGATACTTACAGTAAATGCAAATAAAAGTAATCCCTTAAAATCTAATAATATTAATTTTTCTTCTTTAATGAAAGATGAATTAATCATTTCAATACCAATAAAAATAAAAATGATACTCATTACTAAATGGGCAGGCATATGTAATATATCAATTAAATACGAACCACTTAAAAGCCCTAAAAGAGGCATAAAAAAGTGAAAAACACCAACCATTATTGATAATTTAATAATTTGACTAGTTTTTAAATTTAAAGTTCCATATAATAACGATAGTGAAAAAGCATCCATACTAACACTAATAGCTATAACTAAAATAGTAAAAAAAATCATAAAAAGCCCCCTTATAAATGATACTTTAAGAGGACTTAATTTATACTATAAATATTTCTCAATTAATTCTTTTATAAAAAACTTATATTCTGTTGCGTCTGCTTCTTTTGCTTCTAATAAACATAATGGTGGAAATAAAATACACCACCAGTTTTCACCTTTTCCTTCACCCAATGTAACTAAAACTGATTCATAATAACCTTCATCATAAGTAATTCCTTTATATTTTTTAGCTGGGAAATAATTATATCCGAAATTTAAAGTATAACCCCAATTATAATTTTCTTTTTTTAATAATTTATCAATTTGATTATCAATTACACCTAAATTATTATTGATTATTCTTCTTGCTTCATCTATACCTTTAGTTTCTTTTAATAATTCAAACATACTACCTTGCAAATGATTTTTCACTTTTATTTTTATTTCTTGATCTCTTTTAGAATTACTATTTGCAATCACTCTTAATCTAATAGCTTCATCAGGAATTATTTTTTGAACCCCTAATGCTTTAATACTAGCCATAATCAAAACAAAAATAATACCTATTAAAATGTGTTTTTTCATAAAAATATCGACCTCCTATTAAATAGTGGTCGATTTTCTTTCTTTTTATTCATTATTTATGATAAGTTTCATTTTTATTAATTTTAAATGCTCGATAAATTTGTTCAAGTAAGATTAATCTGAATAATTGATGTGGAAAAGTTAACTTCGAAAACGATAATCTAAAATGACATTGCTTTTTTAAATCCTTATGAAGACCATTTGAACTACCAATAATAAAAATAATATTAGGCTTATCAACAAGCCATTTTTCGAGATTTTTGGCTAATTCTATTGATGATACTTGTTTTCCATCTATATCTAAACAAACTATATAATCTTTATCTGACAAATGTTTATTAATTATTTCTTTTTCTTTTAAAAGACTTATTTCACTTGTTTTATTATTTTGTTCTTCTATTTCTATTATTTCTATTTTCGTATATTTTGATAGTCTTTTTAAATAATCATTGATAGCTTCTTTAAGATAATTTTCTTTTATTTTACCTACACATATAATCTTAATCATATTTCAATCAACTCTGTTCTTTCATCAGCCTTTGCCACAATAATTTTATTAATTTTTTTATTATTTTTTTCCAATGTTTCAATTAATACTTGTTTAGCCAATGCCTCTGTATTATTTTCAATACTAAGATGAGCAAGTATTACACATCTTGTATTATCACCAATAAACTTCGATATATAATTAGCAGAATCATTATTAGACAAATGTCCCTCATCTCCTAAAATTCTTTGTTTTACATGATATGGTCGATTGCAATTCATCAATAATTCTATATCATGATTGCTTTCCATAACATATAAATCTTTATTTGATAATCTTTGATGATTCTTAATATTAATATAGCCAGTATCAGTTATATAAACAATCGTTTTATCAAGATGAGAAAAAAGATAACCATTAGAATCACTTACATCATGTGATGTTTTTATAATATTGACTAATAAATCACCAATTAAATCATTATCTTCAATATATTTATAATTATCTATTTTCATTTCTCTTTTTAATTCATTGTGCATTTTTTCAGTTAAATAAATTGTTGGACTATATTTTTTATAAAATACTTTTAATCCTTGAATATGGTCGACATGAGTATGAGTTATAAAAATACCATTTATTTCATGAGGATCAATTCCTATGCTTTTTAAATTCTTTTCAACCGCTAAAGTAGAAATTCCAATATCAATAAGAAATTTATAATTTGTTGTCTCGATAAAAGTACAGTTACCTATACTTCCACTAGCTAAAACACATATTTTAAACATTATTTTTCTTCCTTATTTATGAAATTTATAAAAGTACTTGTATTTCTCTTAAAAATTAATTCAATTGTTCCGGTTGGTCCATTACGATGCTTACCAATAATAAATTCACTTTTACTAGTATAATCATCAATTGCACTTTCTTTATTATAATAATCATCACGATATAAGAAAACAACAATATCGGCATCTTGTTCAATTGAACCTGATTCTCTTAAATCACTTAAAATTGGTCGTTTTTCTTCTCTTCCTTCAACTGAACGCGATAATTGAGCTAAAGCAACCACCGGAATTTGTAATTCCATTGCTAGTGTCTTTAATGATCTAGATATTTCCGAAACTTCTTGTTGACGATTTCCAGCATAGCGTGATGAAGAAGCATTAATCAATTGTAAATAATCGATAATAACAATATCTAAGCCATCATCAGAACTAGCTAAACGACGACACTTCGCACGAATTTCACCAATACTCATTCCAGGAGTGTCATCGATAAATATTTTAGTATCCGCTAAACGACTAATTGCTTCATTAACTCTTTTCCAATCATTATGTTCCAAACGACCAGTTCTTAATTTATAACCTTCGATTTGTCCAACCGATGAAAGCATACGGAGTGCTAGTTGTTCAGCACCCATTTCCATATTAAATAAAGCCACAGACTTTTTCAAATTAGTAGCAATATTAGTAGCTAAATTAAGAGCAAAAGCTGTTTTTCCCATACCTGGTCGAGCCGCAATAACAATTAATTCATTAGGTTGTAACCCTGATGTAATTTTGTCTATATCATAAAAACCTGTTGCAAGACCAGTTATTTCACCTTTATTTTGTGACAACTTTTCTAAATCTAATTGTGTTTTATAAAGTACATCTTGGATTGTTCTAAATTCCGTTCCTTTTCGTGTTTTAATTACACTAAGTATTTTTTGTTCTGCTCTATCTAATACTTCCGTTACCGTATCAATTGATGCATAACTTTCACTAATAATATTAGCTGCTTCTTCTATTAATCTTCTTAAAATAGCCTTTTCTTCGACTATTTTAATATATTCATCAATATTGGCTGCACTAGGCACCATGTTAATTATTTCGCTTAAATATTCAACATCACCAACTTGTTTTAACCACTTTCTTTTATCTAATTCCGCCGTAATTGTTGTTATATCGATAGGAATTAATTTTTCTGTTAAATCACTCATTACCGTAAATATCTTACTATGGCTATCTAAATAAAATAAATCTTTATTTAAACTTTCAAGTGCTTTCTGTAATGCATATTTACTTAAAAACATAGCACCCAATACTGATTGTTCTGCCTCTATATTATGTGGCATAACACGATCCTTCATAATATCACCTATCTTTCTTCAACTAATTGAACCATAATTTTTGCTTTAACATTTTTGTGTATTTCAACTTCAACTTGATAAAAACCTAAACCTGTTAAAGGATAATCAATTTTTATTTTCTTTTTATCTATTTCATATCCTAATTTTTCTAATTCTTTAGCAACTTGCTTAGCGCTCACACTACCAAATACTTTACCTTTTTCACCAACTTTTACTTTAAATACTAAAATTTCTTTTTCTATTTTTTCTTTTGTTTTTAATGCTTCTTGATATAATCTTTTTTCTTCTTCTTCCTTTTGTCGATTTTCCTCGTCTAAGCGTTTTACACTAGTTGGCGTAACAAGTACAGCATATCCCTGTTTTATTAAAAAATTCATCCCATAACCATCTTTTACTTCTTTTATTTCCCCTTTTTTCCCTTGTCCTTTAAGATCCTTAATAAAAATTACTTTCATTTTATCACTCCATTACTAAGATTGACTATTTTTTCTTTTACTTCTAAAATAGTTAATCCTTCAATTTGAGCAGCCGCATTTGATAAATGTCCGCCTCCACCTAATTCTTTACATACTTCATAAACATTAACATTTCCCAAAGATCTAGCACTAACTCCTACTGTATTATCATTTAGTTGTCCAATTGCATAAGAAGCACCAACATTTTCAAACTTCAATAATTCTTCAGCAACTTTAGCTAAAGTTCTCTTCTCAACTATATCATGAATAATACACAATATGGTATTATCATTAATCATTTCACTTTTCTCAATATCTTTTTTTATTTTTAAATATTCATCTTTGGTTTCTTGTTGTAATTCTTGTTTGATTACATTATCAGCACCTAAACTTGTTAAATAAGCTGCTGCTTCATATGTTTTTTCAGTTGTTTTGACTTTAAAATCATTTGTATCAATTTCAATACCCGCAAGCATAATAGTCGCAATTAAGGGTGAAACACCTTTTCCTAAATACTTCAAATATTCAACCATAAACTCAACAACGCTAGATAAATTAGAATCAATATAAGTCATTTTCGTTTTATTAATCATATTCTTCTGTATAATATGGTGATCAATGACAACAATATCCTTTATTAATTTTAATAATTTATCATTTTCTACTAATAAAGGAATATGCGTATCTAATACAATTAGTAAAGTTTTTTGGTCTACTAGTTTTTTTACTTTATTATAACTTATCATTTCATAATGTTGTTGTTCTTTTTCCAATAATTTTTGTAATCTTTTTATTGTCTCATTTATCTTTCTTTGATTTAAATATATATAACATTCTTTATTAAAAGCTTTTACAATATTATAAAGGCACAACGAAGAACCAAATGCATCTAAATCCATATTTTTATGGCTCATAATAATAATCTTATCATATTCTTGAATTAATTTAGTTAGATTTTCAAAGGTTTGTTGCATTGTATCACCTCTAGTACCTTTATTATACTATAAAATAACCCTATTTGTCTTTATTTTTCTGTTTATCTCTAATTTTATTAGCTAATGCTTTAATTTTTCGAAAACGATGATACAAACCTGACTTAGTAATCGCATGTCCTGTTTCTAATGTTATAATTTCGCTTAATTCTGTTAATGATGCTTCAGGATATTTTAAACGATAAATAGCTGCTTCTTTTACTTTATCTTCAAGTAAATCTAACCCACCGTTACTTTCAATTAATTCAATATCATGAATTTGTTCATTAGCTGTCATAATAATTTTATCAACATTTGCTTGTTCACAATTATTAAGACGATTAGTCATATTCTTATGATCACGATAAATACGTATATCTTCATAATACAAAACAGCATTAATCGCATTAATTATTCTTAAAAAATCACCTATTTTTTCTGCTTCCTTAATATAAACCATATATTTATTCTCTCTTCTAATAATTTTACTATTTAGATTATAACTGTTTAATATACTTTTAATAAATTCTGCATAATCTTTTAAATCCACTGAAAATTCCAAATGATAACGTGATTTTTTAGGATCATTAACACTACCACAAGCCATAAATAAACCACGTAAATAACTTCTTACTAGCTCATCATCATCTAATACATAGGCTTTAGGAACACTTAAATATTTATTACCATCTAAAATGCTTAAATCATTTAAAATTTCATTTGCTTTATTGTTTATTTCTAAAATATATAAATAACTTTTTTTAAAGGTATATCCTTTTCTAGTTGTTATTTTACAATTTATACCATATATATCTTTAACCAAAATAAAGATTCTACGAGCTACACTAGCATTTTCCGTAACTATTTTGATTTTATCTTCATTAATACTAGCAATATTGCGAAAAAGAGCTGATAACTCAGCTATCTTTTCGGTATTTACAACATCTATTTTACTTATTTCGTTTTTAATAGTACTAGTAAAGGACATAATATCTCCCCCTTTAAATTAAATATGAGAAAATATGAGAGGCCAATTTAATTACATTATGACGTATCATTTCATCTTCAATCATAACAAAATCGTTTGCAATTATATCTAAACCCATAGCTTTTAAATGTTCTTCATCAAAAACAACTGGATCTTTTTGTTCTAATGTTTCATATTTATATTTCATTTTATCACTTATAGGACCATTATTTACAACTACTGCATCTATTTTACGTTTGCCTAAATAACGATTTAACAATTTCACATGTTCACTAGCAGTAAAATCATCAGTTTCCCCTGGTTGTGTCATCATATTACAAACATACATTATTTTAGCACTACTTTTTTCTATTTCTTCTTTTATTTCCTCACATATTAAATTAGGAATAATACTAGTAAAAACACTACCCATACTTAAAATGATTAAATCAGCTTCTCTTATAGCTTGTAAAGCTGCTGGTGTAACAATTGGCTTTTCTTTATAAAAAACATCGATAATTTTTCTTGAATCTTCAGTTATTCGATGTTCTCCTTCAATAATTGTCCCATCTTCCATTTTTCCCATTAGAGTAATATTATCTTGTTCTGTTAAAGGTATTACTTTCCCTTTTAAATTTAATACTTTACCAATAGTATCAATTCCATTAGAAAAACTACCACTTATTTCTTTTGATGCTGTTAAAAGTAAATTTCCAACTGTATGTCCATTTAAATCACTAGTAGTTTTAAATCGATAATTTAATAATTTTTCAAATAATGGTTCGGTTGTAGAAAGTGCAACCAAAACACGTCTTATATCTCCAACTGCTGGTGTTTTAAATTCTTTACGTAATCGCCCTGTACTTTTACCATCATCACAAACCGAAACAATGGCTGAAATATCAAGAGGGAAATTTTTTAAACCTCGAAGAAGTGTTGATAACCCAGTACCTCCACCAAAGGTAACAACTTTTTTATTCATTAATATCACCGTTAATATTATACTATAATTGAATAATTAATAAAACTACTTTTACCTTTTATCCTTTGGAAAATATTTTTTGGACGTAAAAACGTCCTGCCCGTCTGAGAAAGTGAACGGGCAGGACGTATATCACTTTAAAATTTGTAACAAATTGGTTTCGTTTTTACTGCTATAAATAATACCATACTTCTAAAATATTGTCAATACTTTTGTCCCTTTTTAAAAGAAAAAAAAGAATGTGTTTTTACACATTCTATAATGTTGGATACCCTCTTAAACCAATTGGCAATCCAATAATATACCAACCAATAATAATTAATAACCATAATCCTGTTATCATAAGTATAACTGGCAATATCATCTTCATTGTACCAAAAACAGTAACTTTGAAATCTGAATCAGAATTATATTTATTAACAAGCGCAAGCATTATTAAATAGTAAGCAAAAAGTGGAGTTATACTTTTTCCAATTCCATCGGCAACCTTAAAAATAAATTGTGTAAAATCAGGATTAATATTAGAACGCATGAAAAGCGGAACAATTAATGGAGACATTAAAATCCACTTGGTTAAAATATTAGGAATAAAAATACTAATAATTATAACTATAATAAATAATACAAGAATTAAAGGTATTCCGGAAAATGGTAAACTAGCAATAAAATCAACTAATCTAACAGTTATTACTTCACTTATATTAGTCCAATTTAAGATACCTATTAATTGAGCCAAGAAAAACAATAAAACAAAACTATAACCTAATCCTTCAAAATTTTTTGATAAACCTAAACTATATTCATAACTGTTTTTAATATTGCCTGAAAACTCTCCATATACCCAACTACTAAACATAACAATAATTAAGAATATATAAATGAATCCTTCTTTAAATGGTGAAGTATCACTAAACAATTTTGCAATATACACTTCTTGTTCATTATCAAGTAAGATTCCAGAATTGAATAAATTAGGAATAAGCATGTATAAAAACATTAATGAAAGAATAACAAAAGTAATTATACTAACACACAAAGCTTTTTTAGAAATAACTTGCTCTTCTCCGTTTTCAACTTTATGTTTTTCAATTTTAGGAAGTAAAAATTTTTCAATTAATATTGTTCCTAATATTGTTAATAAAATGGTACTACCTATCATGATATAAAGATTAGAAAATAAAGTAAATTTGTAATTTTTATCAACATCAATAGTAGCCGCTAATTCAGTTAATTGTCCTAATTGATAATCATTATAATCATATATTACACCTATACCATACCCTAAAGTAATAGCTAAAAATATCGTGATAATTCCTATTATAGGATTATAACCTAATTTTTTATAAAAAATAGCCATAAAAGGTAATAAGATAACATAACTATAATCACCAATAAATGAGGAAATAATACCAATGAACATGGTAAATAAAATAATATATCTAAATTTAAGTTTTTTAAAAGGTTCTGCTATGGCACCAATAAAGCCGCTTGTTTCTGATATACTAATGGCAATAAGTGCAATAATTAATAGGACTAATGGTTCAAAAATTTTAAAGTTAGTAACTACATTTCCAAAAAGATATTTTATTCCATCAACTGTAAAAATATTTTTAATAATAACTAAAGATGTTTCTAAAGTTCCATTAACAATAGCTGTTTTTTGTCCATCAAAATCTAACCACGATAAAATCGCACTGCTTATCATAACAATTATTGTTAAAATTATTAATATAATAACAGGTCCTAAAAATAATTTATTTTTTTCTTTTTTCACCGAGATACCTCCTAATAAACTAATACTTTCTTTAGTTTTTTATTAAATTCCACTCGTGGCATCATAATCGCTCTCCCGCATTTACAACACTTTATTTTAATATCTGCTCCTACTCTTATTATTTCCCATTCATTACTTTCGCATGGATGCGGTTTTTTCATCATAACAATACTACCTAATTTATATTCTTTTGGCATATTTCCCACCTGCCTATTGATATGTTACTTCAATTTTATTTTTATTTAAAGTTTGTTTTACCTCTAATTTTATCTTATTTTCAATTTCTATATTAGCTAGTGGCACAGTTTCAACAATAATACGATATTCAATAAAATCTTTAGTAACTTTATTAACTCCTAAAAATTGTACAGGTCCTTTAATTTTTGATAATTCAGTACTTAATTGCTGGCATAATTCCGTAAGAATTTTTTCAGTTTTTTCCATGTCATCATAAAGTACAGAAACATCAATAATAGCCAAAGAGTTTTCTTTACTATAATTAATAACTTCCATAATATTACGATTCGCAATTACTTTTATCTCTCCTGTATATGCTTTAATTCTAGTTGTTTTTAAACCTAAATTAATAACTGTACCTCTAAAACCATTAATCATTACATTATCGCCTACTGAATATTGATTATCTAAAATAATGAAAACACCGGAAATAAAATCCCTTAGTGTATCTTGAACAGCTAATCCAATAACTAACCCGAGAATCCCAATAGACGCTAATATGGTTTTGGTTTCAATACCATATACATCCAAAATCATTAAAACAACAATAGCAATAATTACATACTTAATTATATTATTTATTAGACTGAATAAAGTCTTTTTTTGACGATTAGCAATTTTATAAACCTTTAAATTAAAACTTTTTTTCATAATAATATTAGCTATTTGATATAAAACTATACCACTAATGATTATGATGATGGGAGCAATAATCTCTTTAATTAAAACAATATCAAAAATTTTATTGATATCTAAAGTAATTTTTTCAATAAAAATTGATATCATTTTATCTTACTCCTTCACATCAATAATCTCTAAAATACGATTTAAATCGGCCGTATTATTAAAACTTATTTCTATTTTTTTATCTTTTATTCTTACTTTAGTATCTAATTTTTCACGTAATAGCTCTTCAATATATTTATATTCACTATTTTCTTCAGTACGACGTCTATTGATTTTTATTTTGCGTTCAATATTATTATCTTCTGCCATTTTTTCAATATCACGAACTGAAAGATTTTTTTCAACTATTTTATTAGCTAATTCGATTATTTTATTATCGTCTTCTAATTTACTAAGAACGCGAGCATGTCCCATCGAAATTGTTTCATTTGCAACCATATCTTGAACTGCTTTAGGAAGACGTAAAAGTCCAATTATATTAGTAACATGACTTCTACTTTTGCCTACTTTTTTGGATAATTCTTCTTGAGTTATATTTAATTTTTCTAATAATGATTTATAAGCATGGGCTTCTTCAATCGCATTTAAATTTTCTCTTTGAAGATTTTCAAGAAGCGCAATTTCCATCATTTGTTCATCAGTAAATGGTCGAATAATAGCTGGTATTTTTTCTAAGCCAATCATTTTGCACGCTCTAACACGACGTTCACCAGCTACAATTTCATAACCCTTAATACTTTTTTTAACAATAATTGGTTGAATTACACCATGTTCCTTAATTGATTCAGCTAATTCTTTTAATGCTTCATCATTAAACACTTTACGTGGTTGATATGGATTAGGACGCAATTCAACAATATTTAATTCAACAATTTCTTCATTAGATGCGGTTTCATATATTCTTTTTTCAATGCTTTCAACATCTAAATTTTCACTGTTAAATAATTGTTCTAATCCCATTCCTAATGCTCTTTTTTTATTTTCCATTTCGCTCAATCACTTCCTTAGCTAAATTTAAATAAGCCTCTGTTCCTCGACTTTTCGGATCATAAGCCAAAATAGGCTTCCCATGGCTAGGTGCCTCTGATAAACGAACTAAACGCGGAATAATTGTATCATAAACACGTTCTTTAAAATAACTTTTTATTTCTTCGACAACTTCTAATCCTAAATTAGTTCTACTATCCAACATTGTTAATAAAACACCTTCAATATCTAAGGTTGGATTAAGTTTTTTTTGAGCTAACATAATAGTATTTAATAATTGCATAATCCCTTCTAAAGCAAAAAATTCGCATTGAACAGGAATAATAACTGAATCACATGCTGTTAAAGCATTTGTTGTTAATATTCCTAATGAGGGTGGACAATCAATAATAATATAATCAAATAATTCTTTTGTTTTTTCTATTTTCTTTCTTAATTGAGCATTCCTTATAAAACCAGGTTCTATTTTACTTTTTTCCATTAATTCAATATCAACACCAGCCAAATTAATAGTAGCTGGAATAATATATAAATTTTTAAACTTTGTTTTAATAATGGTTTCTTCAAGTTCAGCACAATCAATTAACAAATCATACGTACTTTTTTCAACATCAGCTTTATTAATACCAACTCCTGTTGTCGCATTTCCTTGAGGATCTAAATCTATTAATAATACCTTTTTTCGCAATACACCTAATGAGGCTGTTAAATTAATACTAGTTGTGGTTTTACCAACACCACCTTTTTGATTAACTAAGGCTATTATTTTTCCCATAACATCACCATTTTCTGTTTACATTCTATAAATTATTTTATCATAAAAAGTTCAATAAATCTATCAATTTTAAAAATATATTTGGATATTTAATTTTTCAACAAAAAAAAAGAAAACCTCATAAAAGAAGTTTCCTTATAATCTATTTTTCTATTTTGTATTCAACTGTTTTAGCCCCTCTTAAATCTTTAGTAACATCAATTATTAATTGTTTAGTTTCATTAGGTTTTATTTGCGTACCTATATATCCGGGAGTTTCAACCAAAAATTGTCCCTTTTCATCAAATAATTTAATATTAATAGTGCGCAAAATATATTCCTTATCATTAGTATTAGTAACATTAGCTACAATACGGCTAATATCATTTTCATATACAATACTAAGCGGGCTTATTTTTAAACCATCAATTACTTGTCCACTAACAATTGTACTATTGGGTGTTAGATCTTCATTTTTCCCATTTTTATTATCTTTTTTTCCACAACCACTAATAATTAAAGACATCGAACATAGTAATATTAAAATAATTAATGTTTTATTCCTCATTTTTTTCCTCCTAATATGTACTATTATTAATATTTTTAATATTATTAACTTTATACCTTGAAATTAACTATCTTTTAATAAATTTATTAATTCTTCTTTTGTCATTTTAGAATAATTTTTAATTCCCTTTTCTTTAGCTATTTCTTTTAATTCATTAAGCTTCATTTGTTCTAAAGGCTTAGTTTTATCATTTTCATTGTCTTTTTCTTCTTCATCTGGCATACGTCCATGTTTAACTAAATAATCAATTTGTTCTTTAGTTATAGTTTCATGTTCAAGCAAAGTATTAGCTATTAAATTTAATAAATCAATATTTTCACTTAATATTTTTTTAGCAACTCCATATTGTTCATTTATAATTTTTCTTACTTCTTCATCAATTTGATAAGCAACTTGACTAGAAAAATTACGAATTTTATTATAATCTCTTCCTAAGAAAATACTTGATTCTTGATGCTCATATTGAACTGGTCCTAAACTACTCATTCCATATTCTGTAACCATTGCACGCGCAATTTTCGTTGCTTGTTCGAAATCATTATGGGCACCAGTTGTTACTTCATTAAACATTAATTCTTCAGCTACACGCCCACCTAATAAGCCAGCAATTGTTTCTAATAATTCATTTTTTGTAGATAAAAATGTTTCTTCTTTTGGCATCATTAAGTTATATCCACCAGCAACTCCTCTAGGAATAATAGTAATTTTTTGAACTTCATTAGCACCATTTAATTTTATTCCTAAAACGGCATGTCCTGCTTCATGATAAGCTACCACTCTTTTTTCATGTTCCGTATATTTTTTTGATAACTTAGCTGGTCCCATTAAAACACGGTCATGTGCTTCATCTATTTCAGCCATAGTTATAGCTTCTTTATTACGACGAACAGTAAGTAAAGCCGCTTCATTTAAGAGGTTTTCTAAATCAGCTCCACTAAAACCAACTGTTCTTTTAGCAATATTTAATAATTTAACATTATCAGCAAAAATTTTACCTTTAGCATGTACTTGTAATATTTCTTCACGTCCTTTTGCATCTGGTAAATTAACTGTTATTTGTCGATCAAAACGACCCGGACGTAATAAGGCTGGATCTAAAACATCAGGCCGGTTAGTTGCAGCAATAATGATAATTCCTTCATTAGTACCAAAACCATCCATTTCAGTTAATAATTGGTTTAATGTTTGTTCTCTTTCATCATGTCCGCCACCTAAACCAGCTCCACGTTGACGCCCAACCGCATCTATTTCATCAATAAAAATTAAACAAGGGGCATTACGTTTTGCTTCTTTAAACATATCACGAACACGACTAGCTCCAACACCAACAAATAGTTCCACAAAATCAGAACCACTTATATAATAGAATGGAACATTAGCTTCACCAGCAACTGCACGCGCAAGTAAAGTTTTACCTGTTCCTGGAGGCCCAACTAATAATACACCTTTAGGAATTCTTGCTCCTAGTCTTTGAAACCTTTTTGGATTTTTTAAGAAATCAATTAATTCTTTAACTTCTTCTTTTTCTTCAGTAAGACCAGCAACATCCTTAAAAGTTACACGTTTATTTGATTCATGTAAACGAGCTCTACTCTTACCAAAATCCATTGATTTATTAGCTGTTCCGATTTGTCTAGTAATAAAGAAAAAGGCTCCACCAATTAAAATAATCATTGGTAAAACATTTACTAAAAATAATAAGAAAGTACTAGACTCTGGATCAGTAACTGTTTTAATTTTAAATTTATTAACATCTTGTACACTAAAAATTTTTGTTATAACTTCCTCAGCTAATGGAGCTCTTAAAAAAAAGCTCTCGTTTTCTTCATAATCTTTTAAAATTCCTTTTATTTCATAAACACTTGCACGTTCACGAGGAATAATAACAATTTCTGTTACTTCTCCTTTATTTGCATAATCTATAAATTGATCAAATGTAATGACATTTACTTTTTTATTCATAGTGTTAAAAAAATATAAAACACTAAGTATTATTAATAACAAAAATATATATGGTAATAATCCTTTTTTTACTGCTTTTCTATTCATATAGTTCTCCTTCCTTAATAATACTTAAGTATTATATCATACTTTTCCTTTTTTGTTTTATCAAATTTAGATTTTTTTAAGCCAGGTAACCAAACGATAGTATCATTAGAATCTACTACCACTGGCCACAATTCTCTTTCTTTTATAGGAATTTTACTATCAATAAAAATATCACTCAATTTTTTCCAACCTAACATTCCTTTTATCCACATTCTATCTCCAGTTTGGCGATTACGAACATGAAGAGGTAGCTTAATTTCTTCACTATTAAGACGACATACATTATTATTGGTTTCATCACATGAATCAACCACTTCTATATTTTTACCATTTGGTAAACTAACATAATCAATTATTTCTATTTCATATTCATCACTTTTCATTTCTTCTCTCATTAATACTAAATTATTATATGATTTTATAGCCTTAATATTATTTGGTAAATGAATTTTTCCATTAGCTTTTTCTAATCTGATAAGATTATAAATAAGTTCTGCATGATGATCGGTTATTAACATCAAATCATCTTGATAAGTATATTCAAGAATATAATATATAATTTTCATTTGAATAACATGTTCTTCTTGTAAAAATTTTTCAATATTAAGAATCCCTTGTGGATAAACATCATTAATTATTTTTTGAACTTGTTTGTCAATATAATCATTATATTCAAGTAAAATTTTACTAAATTTATAAAATTTTTGATGAACATTAGGATCTTCTTTTTTAAATAAAGGAACAATATATTTACGAAAACGATTTCTTGTATAAATATCTTTATTATTTGATTTATCTTGAACACATTTAATTTTATTAATTTTATTGTAAGCAATAATTTCACTTTTTGGAATCTCTATAAATGGACGCAAAATTACATAGTTTTTCATATTTATAATTTTAGAAAAACCGCTATAACCAC
The DNA here is from genome assembly GCA_012520435.1 of Mollicutes bacterium. Lineage (GTDB taxonomy): Bacteria > Bacillota_I > Bacilli_A > RF39 > UBA660 > JAAYOI01. The sequence goes on along the minus strand of JAAYOI010000006.1, from coordinate 1,421 downwards.
GTAAAGTTGATCCTCTAACTAAACGCATTAAAATCGTTTCCATCAAATCATCGGCATGATGAGCAGTTAATAAAAATTTAGCATGATACTTTCTAACAATATCAGCAAAATAAGCATATCTTTTACTACGAGCTTCATTATGAAAATTATCATCACCATAATCCTCAATTTTCATATATTCAAAAATAATATTGTTTTTAGCACAAAACTTTTCTACAAAATCTTTTTCATAATCACTTTCAACTCGAACATTATGATTAACATGTGCGCAAATTAATTCTAAATCTAAGGCTTTTTTAATTTTAATCATGAGGTGTAATAAAGCCATTGAATCAGGCCCACCTGAAACTGCAATTACTACTGCATCACCATATCTAAATCCAGCTTCATTCAATAAAAATTCGTACGCTTTATCCATTTTTAACACCTCTCTTTATTTCTAAAATTACCAATTAATTTTAGGGATATTTTTACTTTCTAAAAAATTATTAATTTTAGAAAAAGGTTTACTCCCAAAAAAACCATAATTAGCTGATAAAGGTGAAGGATGTGGACTTTCAATAATATAATGATTGGGATTAGTAATCATTTCTTTTTTACTACGGGCATGACTACCCCATAAAACAAAAACAATGGGTTCTCTTCTTTCGTTTAATTTTTTAATAATATTATCGGTAAAAATTTCCCAACCAATACCTTTATGGGATAAAGGTTTATCTTTTTCTACCGTCATAATAGTATTAAGCAATAAAACTCCTTGCCTAGCCCAATCTGTTAAATCACTTTTATTTCTTTTAATTCCTAAATCATCATATATTTCTTTGAAAATATTAATTAATGAAGGAGGTTTTTTTATTCCTTCTTTAACAGAAAAAGCAAGCCCATGCGCTTCATTTTCTCCATGATATGGATCTTGTCCAAGAATTACAACCTTAACCTCATCATAATCAGTATATTTTAAAGCATTAAAAATATCCTTATAAGGTGGATAAATTATTTTTCCCGCATAGGCTTTCTTAATAAAACAACCTAATTTTTTAAAATAATCAGCTTGAAACTCATTTTTTAAAATTTCATCCCACTTTTTGTTTATCATCTAACCACTACCCCATAAATGTATTTTACCATATTTTTTACTCTTAAATCAATTATTCTTGCTTAATATGTGAATTTCCTGTTTATCTTTTGATAAAGAAAAACATTTAAAACAACCCCCCGCAGCAAGCTACGGGGTATGAATCGGTTCTTTCTTATCTAAATTTAGATATAACTGTTGATATCCTTCTTCAAACCATTGGTTTTTTATATGATTTGCGATGGCTTCTTCACTCGTATATTTCCCAACCGTATTCACAAAATAACCGTCACCCCAAAATTGTCCGCCCCATAATTCTTTTTTGACTTCTGGATGTTTGGCAAAT
>JAAYOI010000046.1 GCA_012520435.1 Mollicutes bacterium | reverse complement strand
TTACATAGAAGAAAAAGATTTAGATGATTTAATACCTACTATAAAAGAAACTGATTAAATTTAGCATCTCTATTGATACTTTTTTATTTAATAAAAAAATGTACTTTATTTACTAAATAAAGTACATATTTAACATAAACATTATTCTTTAGATATAACGAAACGAGTTGTTGATGTTGGCTTTGCCATTACTGTTGTTGAAGTAGAACACTCCCGCATTAGTGCCAGTGTTGTAGTTACCGCCTCGTTTGAACCATGGGTTGCTCGAATTAACGAAGTTCGCGTTTTACAATTTAATCCCTATCATAATAAATTATGACCTTAATTTATTTCCACCCCAAAAACTTACAGTCATGAGGAGTTTTCCACATTTCGACCCCGAAACGGCTAAAAAGTGGCCGTTTCGGGGGTTGTTTTCTTATTGATTCCCCTTGTTAACCCTAAGCACCCCGTACTAATTTTGACGGGATTAGTGTAGAAGGCACTTTCGTGCCTATGCGGGAAGAAGAACCCCAGGGACTGCGAGGCGGAAGCCGTCGTCGCTGAGCGAAGTACCACTGCCGATGCTGAAGGTGAAAGCGCCAGCAGTAGTGCCAGAGCTGTAGTTACCGCCTCGTCTGAACCAGGGGCCGCTCGAACGAACGAAGGACGCGAAATCGGAATACCATCCCCTTGTTTCGCCTGTTGCATCTCCTAACTTTCTTCTTGTATAATCACTACTTGATGTTCCATATGCATATTTATCTATATATTTTTCCATTTCTGTTCCATCTATGGTTGCTTGTACAAATCCTGATGAACCTAACCTTATTGTTGTTCCATCACTATTATACATTCCTCCCATTACATATTCATAGGCTCCTCCACTCATATCGTATACTCCGTATACATTACCTGTAGTACTTTGGCCTATATTGGTTATATATGCATTGGAACTTCCTCCTCCTGTATAATAATTCTTATTGCTATTTATTTCTATTTCATTATTTTTACCATACTTGGAATGAGATAAATACGCTACTGCACCCCATTCCATATTTTTCATCATATGCGCATCAGCGTCACTTGATAATCCATATGTTGAAACATTATTAAACTTTTTGGCTGTTGCAAATTGGGTACTTATATTTTCACTACGTAATGCCGATACTCCTGGTTTTATTGTAGGTGTTGTTGCATCTCCTGTTGTTTCAAACTTCCCTACCCAAAATCCATTTAACTCTTCATCTCCAAACGTAAAGGCCGGATGAGTTAACCACTCACCATTCTCACTTCCATTTGATTTGGTTACGTTTCTATCTTCAAACTCTATTTCTATTTCTTGAGGATCTATTATTGCTGATTCAACATTAAATAATTTATATCGATATCTTGGTATCCATACTAAATAAGCCAAAACATCATCTTCTATTATCTCTGTACCCGGTGTTGCATTTATATAAGCATTTCTTGTTGATTCTGTTACAAGTACTACATTCGCCCACATTTGTTCATCATAATCATACCATTGATGTGCTCCTTCAGCATTATTAATATCAGCCTTCCTTACAACGTTATTAGAATCCCAATAAATTGGTATCATTCCTTCTACCAATTTGAGTGCAGGAAATCTTCTATCTATCGCCTCACAATTTTCACTTTTAATTATCTCATAATCAATATTAGCTATATTAGTAATAGACACTTTAACTACATTTGCCAAATCTATTTCTTTACCTATTTTAATATCTTTAATAGGTGCTTTCAATTCATTATTATCTACTAAATCTTGTAATTGTATACAATAAACATTACCATTGTATATTGGATATTCGTTTTGTTTCTTAGTCATATATGATTCTGTTGCACTATAAATTAATTGTAATGTTGCTTTACTTATTTCATTTTTCGATTTAATAATTTGATTCGCAATCGGTGGAATAAGAATAATGACTAAAACACTTAAAATAACTATTACACCTAATACTTCTGCAAGTGTAAAACCATTTTCTTTTCTTAATTGTCTCATTTTGACAACCTCCTATACTATAAATTAATTATATCGTTTTTATTATAATTTGTAAATATATAATATTTACAATTTTACAGCACAAAAAAAACAACTATTTAGTTGTTTCTTCATTTTTGTTAATTACTTCTTTACCTTTATATGTTCCACAAACGGGACATACACGATGTGGTCTTACATCAGCTCCACATTTTGGACATTTAGTTAAAGTATTTGCACTAATCTTATAATGCGTACGACGTAATCTTTTACGCATCTTACTTACTTTTCTAAATGGTACAGCCACCTTAACACCTCTTTCTGCATAGTAATAACTTTTAATAAATTTCTTAATTTTTAATTCAAAATTAATTTTCTCTATCAGTTATAAGTTTCCATCCATCTCCTTCTAATTTTAAACCATCTAGATTTTCACTTACAACTTTCATTGGCAATTCCAATAATATATTTTCCCATATTATCGGTAAAATATCAATAGTATTTTTATCTTTTTTTACATTTTTATCAATTTCTTTTAAAATTTCATTTAGATACCCATTTATTTCAATATTAAAAGGATATTCTACTGGTTTTAAAGTTAAAGCACAAGGAAGAATCATTACTCCTTTAACACTTAAAAATAATTGATAATCATCGGTACTATCTTTAGTAATATAACCATTAATACTAACATTATCTAAAGATATTAAATCAGTTTTTTTTAATTCCTCCTTACTAAACGAATAAACTTCATCAATATCAATTTGATCAACTAAGCAACTATTAAGTTTAGTTAAATCAATATCCATCTTATCACCACCAGTAGTAATCATTATACCTAAACTTTTAAAAAAAGACAATAATAAAAACAATTAAAGATAAAATATGATATGATATATTTGGTGAGATTATGAAAAGTGTTGGTATTATTTGTGAATATAATCCCTTTCATAATGGACATTTATATCATTTAGAAAAAGTAAAAGAAATATGTCCAGATCATATAATTGTTATAGTATTAGGTGGGAATTTTATGCAACGTGGTGAAACTAGTATCATTGATAAATGGACTAAAACAAAAATCGCACTCGAAATGGGAATTGACTTAGTAATTGAACTCCCTTTTGTGTTTGCTAGTCAGGGAGCCGATATATTTGCAAGAGGAAGTGTCGAATTATTAAATCATTTAAAAGTTGATAAATTAATTTTTGGTAGTGAACTAAATGATATTAATATTTTAAAGGATTTAGCGGATATTCAATTAAATAATCAAAATTATGATTCTTTAGTAAAAAAATATATGGATAAAGGTATTAATTATCCTACGGCTTTATCTAAAGCATTATATGAAATAAAAGGTTATGAAATTAATAAACCTAATGATATTTTAGGTATTAGTTATATAAGAGAAATCAAAAGATTAAATAGTAAGATTGAACCATATTGTATTAAAAGAACTAATAATTATCATTCTTTAGAATTAGATTCTAAGGTAGTGAGTGCTAGTAGTATTAGGGAAGCTTTAAAAAATAAAAAGGATGTTAAAGATTATGTTCCCAAAATCACTTATCAATATTTAAAAAATAAGCATTTACATTTCATTGAAGATTATTTTCCTTATTTAAAATTTAAAATATTAACAGAACTAAATAATTTAGATAAATATCAAACTGTTGATGAAGGAATTGAAAATAGAATTAAAAAAGCCATCATTAAAGCCAATAATTTAGAAGAATTAATTCAAAATATTAAAACCAAAAGATATACCTATAATAAAATAAAAAGAATGCTAACCCATATTATGTGTAACTTTACTAAAGAAGAGGCTAAAAAATATCAACATGTTGAATATATAAGAGTATTAGGTTTTAGTGAAAAAGGTAAAAAATATTTAAATAAAATAAAAAAAGATTTGGAAATACCTCTTATTACTAATTATTCTAAATTAAATAATGATATGTTACAATTAGAACTTCGAATAACAAGTGTTTATGCATCTATTTTAAATGAAAAAGATAAAACTAATTTAATTGAGAGTGAATATAAGAATAAACCTCTAATTAAATAATTTTATCTTTTTTTCTGACATTTTGGACAATAATATGTACCTCTTCCATTAACTTTTATTTTTTTAATATCATTATTACAATTAGGACATTTTTCTTTACTATGAACTTTTAATTCATTTTGAAATCTACCATGAACTCCTTCTCTTGATGTATAACTTCTTATGGTTGTACCACCTAAGGCAATCGCTTTTTCTAAAACTTTTTTTGTATTATCAATAATTGATTGTAATTCTTTATTAGTTAATTTATTAGCTTTCTTTAAAGGATTTATTTTACTTAAAAACAATATTTCATCAGCATATATATTCCCAATTCCTACGATAATACTTTGATCTAATAATGCTGTTTTAATTGGTAATGTTTTCTTTTTATATTTTTCTTTCATATAAGTAATTGTTAAATTATTATCCCATGGTTCTAATCCTAATTCATTTAATAATTCATAAGTTTCTATTTGTTCTTTTTTAATTAAATACATCCTACCAAATTTTCTTGTATCATGATATCTTAATTCTTGATTGTTATCTAAAATAAATGATATATGTTCATGTTTATTGACTTCATCATTAACATTTCTAAAAAAATATTTACCTTCCATTCTTAAATGGCTAAGTAAATAGTGATTATCTAATTCAAACATTAACCATTTACCACGTCTTGTAATATTATTAATCGTTTGATTTTTTATTTCTTTTTTAAATTCATCAATACTAGGATAATCAATAATTTTTTCATAATAAATATTTATATCAATAATTTTTTTATTTAATAAATCTTTTTTTAATGCTTCTTTAACTGTTTCTACTTCTGGTAATTCTGGCATACTATCACCACTTTCTTGCTTTATTATAACCTTTCTTAAAAAGGTAAGCAAGAAAAATAATACCAATTACTATAAAATAATATTTATTCTTAATTATAAAAGTTATTATTTTATTTTGATTAGAATTATTATTAGTAACAATTTTTTCATTAAAAATTTTTATACATTCTTCTGCAATCAATTTATGACCATTTATATTAGGATGAGGATCAATACCATAATTTAAATTATTACTGCTTTCTATTTCTTTACTTAAAGTATCTGATGTATAAATTTGCTTATTATTAATAACTCGATATTGATTAATTTGTTCTATCATTTCTTTTTTAGTTTTATCATACATTTCAATTAATTCTTGATTATTTTTTAATAAAGAAAGATATGGATTATATAAAGGTATTACGATTAAAATAACTGATTCATTTAATGAAAAAATATTATTATAAATATCCTTTAAATTAGCTAATAATTGATTACCAATATCAATAAATATTTCGGGATTTTGATAATAAATAATTTCATTTAGATAATCGTTGCCACCAATACTCATGACAATTATATCAGCCTTCTTAATTTTATTTTTTAAATCAATATCATTTTTAATTTTATTAAGTAATTGAGTTGAGGTTAGACCATTATTTGCTTCATTGTTTAAAATAATAATAGATTGATAATATTCTTCTAAATAATTTTTAAAAATATTAATATAAATATTATTGAAATCAGTTATCCCATAACCTGTTGTAATTGAATCACCTAAACCTAAAAGCTGATAATTAACTTCTGCTTTCACAAAAAAAGGAAAGAATATAATTATATTCAAAAATAAGGTAATTACTACCTTATTATAATTTCTTTTCATAGATTTCATATTCACCTATTATATTATGAACATTTTTAATTAACTTATTATCAACTTTACTAAAATATAATTCCATTTTAAAAGTGTCTTCATTTTGTAAAGTAAGTTGATTAGCTATTATTTCTCCCATGTCAACTAAAGGAATATTACCTAAATATTCTTTTATTTGTTTTTTAATTAAAGGATAATGCGTACAACCTAAAACTAATGCATCTATCATTTTTTCTTTGAAATTACTTAAATATTCGTCTAAAAACTCTTCAAATTCTAGTGTATCTAATAAATTATTTTCAATTAAAGGAACAAACATTGGACAAGGTACTGAAATAATATACTTATTCACTTTCTTTTCAAATATTTTACTTTTAATTGTCATAGTTGTTGCGATAATTCCTATTCTTTGATAATCACTATTATTTAAATATGTAATAATAGGACCAATAACATCAATTATCTTAATATTATATTTATTTTTTAATTCATCGTATAAATTAGAACTAATCGTTCCACAGGCAATAATAATTAAATCTACTTTTTTACTCATTAAAAAGTTTATAATATTATCACTAAATTGAAGTAATTGTTCTTTAGTTTTTTCACCATAAGGTATATTAATAGTATCTCCAAAATAATAATATTGATGATTTGGATATTTTTCTATTAAACTTTTTAAAACTGTTAAACCTCCAAGTCCTGAATCAAATATCCCAATTCGCATTATTTTACCTCAATTTTTTCTTTATTGCCCATATATGGTCTTAATACTTTAGGAATATTAATACTACCATCTAGATTTAAATGATTTTCGATAAACGCAATTAACATACGAGGAGGTGCAACTACCGTATTATTTAAAGTATGAGCATAATATTTTTCATTACCATTCTTAATTCTAATACCTAAACGACGACTTTGAGCATCTGTTAAATTAGAACAACTACCAACTTCAAAATATTTTTGTTGGCGTGGACTCCATGCCTCAACATCAATACTTTTATATTTTAAATCCGCTAAATCGCCAGAACAACATTCTAAAGCACGAACTGGTATTTCCATACTTCTAAAAAATTCTACGGTATAATTATATAATTTTTCAAACCATTTTTCACTATCTTTAGGTTCACAAACTACAATCATTTCTTGTTTTTCGAATTGATGAATACGGTATATACCTCTTTCTTCTATACCATGAGCTCCTTTTTCTTTTCTAAAACATGGTGAATAACTAGTTAAAGTATAAGGTAATTCAGTAGCAGCAATAATGGTATCTTTAAACTTACCAATCATTGAATGTTCACTAGTTCCAATCAAATATAAATCTTCGCCTTCAATTTTATACATCATGGCATCCATTTCTTCAAAGCTCATAACCCCATTAACTACTTCTCCTCTAATCATAAATGGTGGGATGACATAGGTAAATCCTTTATCAATCATAAAGTCACGAGCATATGTCAAAATAGCAGAATGAAGACGGGCGATATCACCAACAAGGTAATAAAAACCATTGCCACTAACTCTTCTCGCACTATCAAGATCAATTCCACCTAATTTTTCTAAAATATCAATGTGATATGGAACTTCATATGAATATTTAGTTTTTTCCCCATAGGTTGCCACTTCAACATTTTCACTAGAATCTTTACCTATTGGCACACTATCCGCAATTATATTAGGAATTTGTAACATTCTCTTCCTAATTTCTTCTGATAAACGATTTTCGTCTTCTTCTAAGCTTTTTATTTCATCACCATATTTACTTACTTCTTCTTTTATTTTACTTGCTTCTTCCTTCTTGCCTTCACGCATTAAAAGACCAATTTCATCACTTTTACTATTTCTTAAAGATCTCAAATTATCAGCCTTTTGTTTAGCTTCACGATATTTAATATCTAATTCATACACTTCATCAACTAATGGCAACTTATGATCTTGAAATTTCTTTTTAATATTTTCTTTTACTAATTCTTTGTTTTCTCTAATAAGTTTAATATCTATCATATCTATCCCCTTCCTTAATAAAAAAGCATTATCATTCGAGTTAGGAACGATAATGCCGTGGTGCCATCCTATTTGCATCTTAATTCAATAACGGTGTTACCCGGGAATATTTTTAATATTCCACTCTGAAGTAGATTCGTAAAAGATTATTATTAGTTCGCACCAACCACTAACTCTCTATAAATAAGAGCTTTTACTACTATTCTTCATCAACACTTTTAAATATTTAATTGTATTTTAATATTATCATCTTTTATAATTAAAGTCAATATAACTTTATAGTATTAGTAATTAAAAAATACCTTTAAAATAAACATTAAAGGTATTATATATATTATTTTAAGTTTGTTGTTTGATTATAATTAGGAAGATTAAATTTTGATAAAAATTGTTCTCTTTTTTTAACAAAACATTTTCCCGTATTTCTTAATTTTTTGGCTTCAAAATTTTCTA
>JAAYOI010000045.1 GCA_012520435.1 Mollicutes bacterium | reverse complement strand
TGTCACCATAATTTTTAGGACTATAAGTTTTATTTTCCGCAAAAGTAAAGGTTGTTCTTTCACTTATAAAAGTAGTTGAAGGTGTAAAACCATTTTCTAAAGCTGCATAATATAAAAAAGGTTTAATAGTAGAACCTACTTGTCTTTTAGAACTAATAGCTCGATTAAATTGACTAGTATAATAATCTCTTCCACCTGTTAAAGCTATAATTTTACCATTATTAGGATCCATTACAGCGATTGCTACTTGAATTTGAGAATCATCTGTTAAGTTTTTTTTAATACTTTCATCAACTAATAGTTGAGCTTTCATATCAAGATTGGTATATATTTTTAAACCACCCGTTTTTAAAAAAGAAGAAGGAATAGTTTTAATAGTTTTTAGTTCATTTAAAACGGCATCTTGATAATACAGCAAACTAGAGAGTGAATAATGTTCTTTATTTCCAATATAAGTTAATTCTTCATTATAAGCTTGTTCCATTTCTTCTTTTGTGATATATTGATTTTTAACCATGGCATTTAAAATTAATTTTTGTCTTTGTTTAGCTGCTTTTTCATTAATTAATGGTGAGTAATAAGAAGGCGATTTAGGAATACCAGCTAGAATTGAAGCTTCAGCTAAACTTAAATCTTTCGCACTTTTATTAAAATAATATTTACTAGCATTTTCAATTCCAAAAATACCAGCATAATTAATGGTATTTAAATATCCTTCTAATATTTGTTCTTTAGTATAATGCGATTCTAATCTAATCGTTAACCAAGCTTCTTCTAATTTTCTTTGCCAGTTCTTATCAAAATCTAAAAATAAGTTTCTAGCATATTGTTGCGAGATAGTTGATGCTCCTTGAGCTTTTTTACCTGATTTAAAATTAACATAAAGTGATTTAATAATTCGCAAGAAATCAAAGCCAAAATGTTTAAAAAAACGTTTATCTTCAATAGCAATTGTAGCATTAATTAAATGTGGTGATATTTGATTTAAACTAATCCATTCTTTATTACTACTATTAGCAAACAATTTATTTTCATTATCATAAAATAAAAAACTAGTAACTTTATCGATTTCTAATTTTGGAGTTATTTTCGCATACAAATATAATGAACCATATCCAATCATTAAAAAAACAATGGAAATGAAACTCCATTTGATTAATTTGGTAAGGATTTTCATGAAATCACCTCTTCCTTAAATTAGTATTAGAAAAAAATATAAAAATATGAGTGCATTTTTTAAAAAAGTATGTTATAATTACTTGCAGTAAAAGTGAGTGTGATAATATGCCTAAAATAAAAATTTATTCAACTTTGAATTCACCCGAAGGCATAGAAAAAAAAGAAATAATAGGTATTTTAGAAAATGATATAATTATTTATAAAGAAGATAGTGTTGATGTAACTATTCAAATTTTAGATAATAAAATAAAATTAAATAGAAAAAGTAAAGAATATGATATAAATATGAATTTTATAAAAAATGATGAAACTATTGGGAACTATATTATTGATGAAAATATGGTTCTTGATTTAAAAATAAAAACTAACATATTAGAAATAAAAGAAAATAAAATAATAATTGAGTATGAATTAATAATAGCTGATGAATTGGTTGGAACCTTTAATTGGGTAATAGATTATGAGGTGATATAAGTGGATTTAAAAAAAATAATTAAAAATGATATATATGAAATATTAAAAGGATATTTACAAATAGATGATATTGTTGTAGAATATCCCAAAGATAGAAAGATGGCAGATTATGCGATTCCATGTTTTGGGTTGGCAAAAATCATGAAAAAAAATCCTAATGATATCGCCTTAATGATAAAAGATAGTATAAAAAATGAAATTTACGAAAAAATAGAAGTAGTAAATGGTTATGTTAATATTTTTTTGAATAAAAAGAAAATAACAAAATTAATATTAGAAACCATTTTATCTGAAAAAGAAAATTATGGTAGTAATGATATAGGTAAAGGAAAAACAATTGTTATCGATTATTCTTCTCCTAATATTGCGAAACCATTTGGGGTTGGGCATTTAAGAAGTACGGTTATTGGTAATGCTTTAAAACATATTTGTGAAAAAAATGGATATAAAGTAATTGGAATCAATTATCTAGGAGATTGGGGAACACAATTTGGAAAATTAATAGCTGCTTATAAAAGATGGGGTGATGAAGAAACTGTTAAGAAAAACCCTATTGATGAATTAAAAAATCTTTATGTTAAATTTCATGCTGAAGCTGAAAAAAATCCAGATTTAGAAGAAGAGGGAAGAAAATATTTTAAAGCTCTTGAAGACGGCGATAAAGAATGTTTAATGCTTTGGGAATGGTTTAAAAATGAATCAATAAAAGAATTTAATAAAACTTATGAATTACTTGGTGTTACCAATTTTGATTCATATCATGGCGAAGCTTTTTATAATGATAAAATGGATAAGGTTGTCGATGAATTAAAAGAAAAAGGTTTATTAGAAACTGATGAAGGTGCTGAAATTATTCGTTTAGATGAAGATTTACCACCAGCTTTAATTAAAAGAAGCGATGGGGCAACTTTATATATAACTAGAGATTTAGCTGCGGTCTTTTATCGCAAAAAAACATATAATTTTGATGAAGCATTATATGTGGTTGGTAATGAACAAACTTTACATTTTAAACAATTAAAAGAAGTCTTGAAAAAGATGGGATACCCATGGTATAATGACATACATCATATAAGTTTTGGAATGGTTCTTCAAGATGGTAAAAAAATGTCTACACGATATGGAAAATCAGTAAAATTATACGACGTTTTATTAGAAGCTATTGGTTTAGCTCGAAAATATATTGAAGAAAGGAATGCAGATTTAGATAACAAAGATGAAGTAAGTAGACAAATTGGGGTTGGGGCAGTAATCTTTAATGATTTAAAAAATTATCGAACTAATGATATTGAATTTAATTTAGAAGATATCTTAAAATTTGAAGGTGAAACAGGACCATATATTCAATATACATATGCTCGTATTCAATCGTTATTAAGTCATAAACAAAATATTAAAATTGATTATAATAATATAGATATTAATGAATATACATGGAATGTTGTCTTTAAATTATATAGTTTTGGAGAATATATAAGAAGATCTAAGGAAAGGTATGATCCTTCTGAAATTGCAAAATATTTAATAGATCTTGCTCAAGATTTTAATAAATTGTATGCGAATGAAAAATTTATTGATAATAATAAAGAATTAACTGAGTTTAGATTAACTGTTAGCGAAACAGTTGCAATAGTTTTAAAAGTAGGAATGCGTCTACTAGGTGTAGATGTAACAAATAAAATGTAGGAGGAATTGTTATGAGTTTAAAAGATATGTCAAGAGAAGAATTAGAAATACTTTCTTATACTGATTTAACTTATATGATTTTAAAAGAAAATAAAAAACCAATGAGTACGGCTGATATTTTTAAATATATATGTGAATTATTAGACTATAGTGATGATGATTATGCTAATAAAATAGCTGATTATTATACATCATTAACGATGGATAAAAGATTTATTTTATTAGATAGTAATGAATGGGATTTACGTGAAAACCATTCCGTTGAAATTGCTTTTGATGAAGAAGATGAAGAACTTGAAAAAATAGATGAAGAATTAGAAGATGAAAAAGAAGAAGAAGATTTAGAAGAATTAGAAGAAGATTTTGAGGATAATGTTGATATACCGCTTGAAGATGATGATTTAGATGATGAAGATGATGATTTAGATGATCTAGCAATCATTCCTGATGAAGAATTAGAAGAAAGCTAATAATTGATGTACCTAATTATATATACAAAATATAATAAATTAGAATAGATAATTATAGAATTATTTATTAGAAGCAATAAACAGAAACAGCCAGTTTCTAGTTTTTTTTGTTTGCTAATATATAAGTTTTATAGTATAATTTTTATGTGTTAAATAACTATTAAAGAGGGGATATTATGTTTGAACGTTTAGAAATTATTGCGCATCGTTATGAAGAAATAAATAATATGTTAATGCAACTAGAAATTATTTCTGATGTTAAAAAAACTTTAGAGCTTACTAAAGAACAAGCATCGATTAAAGAAGAATATGAAGCCTATCAAGAATATAAGAAAATACTTGATGCAATTAAGGATGCTAAAGAAATGCTTGATGATCCAGAAATGGGTAAAATAGCGAAAGAAGAATTATTTAACTTAGAAGAAAAAAAAGAAGCCTTGGAACAAAAAATAGAGATTCTTTTATTACCAAAAGATCCTAATGATGGTAAAAATGTTATAGTTGAAATTAGAGGTGCAGCTGGTGGCGATGAGGCTAATATTTTTGCTGGCGATCTTTATCGTATGTATGCTAAATATGCTGAAAAACAAGGATGGAAAATCGAAGTTCTTAATGAAGAACCAAGTGAAGCTGGTGGCTATTCCCAAATCGAATTTATGATTAAAGGCGATAATGTTTATTCTAAATTAAAATATGAAAGTGGTGCTCATCGTGTTCAACGGGTACCTGAAACAGAAGCCCAAGGAAGAGTTCACACCTCAACAGCCACCGTTTTGGTTATGCCGGAAGTTGAAGAAATCGATGTTGATTTAAAAATGAGTGATATAAGGGTAGATGTTTTTAGAAGTGGTGGCCATGGAGGGCAAGGTGTAAATACCACTGATAGTGCGGTTCGTCTTACTCACCTTCCAACTGGTATTGTTGTTACTTGTCAAAATGAACGTAGTCAGATTCAAAACAAAGAACTAGCACTCAAAATGTTAAGAGCTAAACTTTATGAAATGGAACAACGAAAAAGAGAAGAAGAGTTTGGGCAAGAAAGACGCACTAAAATTGGAACTGGTGATCGCTCAGAAAAAATTAGGACTTATAACTATCCTCAAAATCGTGTAACTGACCATCGTATTGGTTTTACAATAATGGATTTAGATAATGTAATGGATGGAGATTTAGACGAAATTATTAATGCCCTTATCAATGAAGATCAAGCACGAAAATTAAAAGGTGAATAATGGAAAAACAAATAAAATATTTTAAAAAATATTTACCTGAAGAATTATTAGAAGATGGAATTAAGAGATTGTATGCTGGAGAACCAGTTCAATATATTGTAGGTAATGTTAATTTTTATGGGTTTTATTTTAAAGTAAATCATAATGTTTTAATTCCTCGTTTTGAAACTGAAGAATTAGTCGAAAAAACTATTAATTATTTAAAACTATATTTTTCTGATAATATTGATATAGTTGATTTAGGAACTGGTAGTGGATGTATTGCGATTACGTTAAAGAAAAAAATACCTAATAGTAAAGTAACGGCTGTTGATATATCATTTGAAGCTTTAGGAGTAGCTAAAGAAAATGCCAAAATAAATAATGTTGAAATAGAATTTATCCAAGGTGATATGTTGAAACCATTAAATAAAAAATATGATTTAATTATAAGTAATCCACCATATATTGCTTATGATGAACCAGTTATGGATATTGTTAAAAATAATGAACCACATATTGCTTTATATGCTGATAATAATGGTTTAAAATATTATAAAGAAATATTGAAGGATGCTAATAAATATTTAAAAGAAAAATCTTTAATTGCATTAGAAATAGGAGCTAATCAAGGAGAAAAGATAAGGGATATTGCTAAAAAATATTTTCCGAAATCGATTATTAAAATGGAGAAAGATTTACAAAAACGTAATCGTTTTATATTTATATTTAATAATATTAATGAGAAGTTTTAAAACTTCTTTTTTTATCGCACTAAATCAATTTAAAGTGTTCAATAATCTTTCATTTTTTGATATAATGAAAATGGTGGTAATATGAACGACAATTTAAAAAAGTTATTAGAACAAATAAAGATACCTAAAGATTATTACCAATATTTTGATAATGGAACACTTGATAAAATTGTTGGTAATAAAAAGAAGGATACATATAAATTTTTTATTACCATAAATAAGGTTTTACCTGTTAATGTTTATCAAGAATTTTTAAAATTATTAAAAGATGGATTTCCTACTGTACCTAATATTAAAATTGGGTTTACAGTGTTAAATATTAGTGAAGAATATGTAAAGGATTATTTTAATTATATAATTGATAAATATAGTGCGGATTACCCACTTTTATATCTTTTTAAAGAATGTAATATTAAAATAGAAAATAATGATTTAATAATTGAAGTTGATAATAAAGCAGAAGAAATGAAATTAAATGGATTAGAGAAAAAAATTGTTAATGAATTTAATGATTTTGGATATGGCAAAATTAATTTAAAAATAACTATTAATGAAGAAAAAAGTAAACAAATAAAAGAAGAAATAGATAAAAGTATAATAGCTGATATATCTAAAGATTTACTTGAAAAGAAAGAAGAAAAAGATAATGAAATTATATATGGAATAGAAATAAAAGGTAAAACTACTACCATTGATAATTTAATTACTGAAGATAATAATGTAACAGTTGAAGGTTACGTTTTTGGTATTGATTTTTTTGAATCAAATAAAAATAATCTTAAAATAATTACTTTAAAAATTACTGATTATACAGATAGTATTTATTGTAAAGTTTTTGTTAAAGATGATGTCGAATATGAAGATTTGAAAAAGAAATTAAAAGAAGGTAAATGGTATAAAATTCGTGGTTATACCAAAAATGATGTTTATTCGAAAGAATTAGTATTAAATGCAAGAGATATTAATGTTTTGAAAAAAGAAGATAATATTATTAAAGATAATAGTGAAGTTAAAAGAATTGAATTACATACCCACACTTTTATGAGTCAAATGGATGGCGTTGTAGATGCCAAAAAATTAGTTAAAAAAGCTAAAGAATGGGGACATAAAGCGATTGCCATTACTGATCATAATGCTGTTCAAGCTTTTCCTGATGTTTATAATTTAGTTCGTGATATGAATAAAGGTCTAGCTCCTGAAGAAGCAATTAAAGTCATTTATGGTGCGGAATTAATAATGGTTGATGATACCGTTGATATTGTAGTGCGCCCTAATGATACGCATTTATTAGATAATACTTATGTTGTTTTTGATGTTGAAACAACGGGATTTAATGCTGGTGGTGGAGATCAAATAATTGAAGTGGGTGCTGTTAAATTATTTAATGGGGAAATTATTGATACATTTTCCGAATTAATTAATCCAGGAAGACCTTTAGAAAAAAGAATTACTGAATTAACAGGTATTACTGATGAAATGTTAAAAGATAAACCGACGGAAAAAGAAGTAATAAAGCGCTTTATTGAATGGGTAGGCAATAGTCCAATGGTTGCCCATAATGCTAAATTTGATGTATCATTCTTAGAAATGGCTTATCAAAAATATAATTTAGGTACTTTTAAAAATACTGTTATTGATACATTAGAATTAGCTAGAACTTTAGATACCAACTTTAATCGTCATAGTTTATCGGCTATTGTCAAAAGATATGATGTTCCTTTTGATGAAGAATCACATCACCGTGCCGATTATGATGCGAAAGCAACTGCTTTAGTTTTTCATAAAATGCTAAAGAAATTAGTTGATCGTAATTATGAAAAAATAAGTGATTTAGAAAAATTAGTAGCAAAAGATGAAATATTTAAATATGGACAAACTTATCATGTTAATATTTTAGTAAAAAATAAAATTGGTTTAAAAAATCTTTTTAAAATTATTAGTTTAGGTAATACCACCTATTTATATAAAACACCAAGAATCATACGTAGTGAAATAGAAAAATTACGTGAAGGATTATTAATTGGTAGTGGTTGTTATGAAAGTGAAGTATTTATTGAAGCTAAATCAAAAAGTGGTGAAGAATTAACCAATATTATTTCTTTTTATGATTATATTGAAGTGCAACCACCAACTTGTTATGACCATTTAATGCAAATGGGTGATTTTAGTAATGCTGGAGAATTAATTGAACATTTGAAAAAAATTATTAGAGTTAGTGAAGCAGCAGGTAAAATAGTAGTTGCAACTGGTGATGTTCATCATCTAACAAAAGAAGATAAGATTTGTAGAAAAATTATTGTTAATCAAAAAGTACCAGGTGGCGGTCTTCATCCTTTAGCGCATCCTAAAATTAAAGAAATTCCAAGTTATCATTTTAGGACAACCGAAGAAATGCTTAAAGATTTTAGTTTTTTAGATGAAGAAACAGCTAGAAGAATAGTTATTGATAATACACATAAAATTGCTGATATGATTGAAATATTAGAAGTTATTATTGAAACAGGTGGTGTTCCTTTTTCACCAAGGATTGAAAACTCTGCCGAAATTGTTAAAAAAATGGTTTATGATAAAGCTCATGAGATATATGGTAATCCATTACCAAAAATTATCGAGGAAAGAATCAATCAAGAATTAACCGGTATTATTAAAGGTGGCTTTGATGTTGTTTATTTAATTGCTCAAAAATTAGTTAAAAAATCTAATGATGATGGTTATTTAGTTGGTAGTCGTGGATCAGTTGGATCTTCTTTTGTCGCAACTTTAATGGGAATAACCGAAGTAAATCCACTTCCACCACATTATATTTGTCCAAAATGTAAATATAGTATTTTTGAGTTAGATGGGAAACCTTTAGGGGCAATTTATTCAAGTGGTTATGATTTACCAGATATGAATTGCCCAAAATGTGAAGTATTGATGAAAAAAGAAGGACAAGATATGCCATTTGCGACTTTCCTTGGTTTTGATGCTGATAAAGTACCGGATATTGACCTTAACTTTTCTGGTGAATATCAATGGAAAGCTCATGAATATACTAAGGAATTATTTGGTGTTGATAATGTTTATCGAGCAGGAACAATTGGTACGGTAGCTGATAAAACCGCTTATGGTTTTGTTAAAGGATATTGTGAAGATAAAAATATTACAATGCGTGCAGCCGAAGTGGAAAGACTAGCTATGGGTTGTACTGGTGTTAAAAGAACAACTGGCCAACATCCAGGTGGGATTGTAGTTATTCCTGATTATATGGATGTCTTTGATTTTACACCATATCAATATCCAGCTGATGATCCTAATTCATTATGGCGTACTACTCACTTTGATTATCATGCGATTGACCAAGATGTATTAAAACTTGATATTCTTGGTCATGATGATCCAACCGTTTTAAAAATGTTACATGATTTATCGGGTATTGATGTTACCCAAATTAATTTAACTGATCCAGATGTTATGAAAATATTCTCATCACCAGAAGTTTTAGGCGTAACCCCTAAACAAATAATGTGTGAAACGGGAACTTTAGGAATACCAGAATTTGGTACTAAATTTGTTATTGGTATGTTAACAGATACTCGACCTAAAACATTTGCTGAATTAGTTAAAATTTCAGGATTGTCACATGGTACCGATGTGTGGCTAGGTAATGCTCAAGATTTAATTAAAAATAATATTTGTGAGTTTAAAGATATTATTGGTTGTCGTGATGATATTATGGTTTATTTAATGTACAATGGTATGGAACCGAAAAAAGCTTTCAAAATTATGGAATTTGTTCGTAAAGGAAAAGCTAGTAAAGAGCCAGAAACTTGGAAAGTTTTTGAAGAAGATATGCGAAAGTCTGGCATTCCGGAATGGTATATTAAATCATGTGAAAAAATAAAATATATGTTCCCTAAAGCCCATGCGGCAGCATATGTTATGAGTGCTTTAAGAATTGCTTGGTTTAAAGTACATCGTTCAATCCTTTTCTATTGTTCATATTTTTCTATTCGTTGTACTGATTTTGAAATTGAAACAATGATGAAAGGATATGATGCGATTAAAAAACGTGTTATGGAAATTATGGAAAAAGGTTTTGATGCATCTAACAAAGAAACAGCACTTTTAGAATTTTTACAAGTTGCTTTAGAAGCAACCGCACGCGGCATTAAATTTGGTAAGATTGATTTAAATCGTAGTGATGCCATGAACTTTATTATTGATGATGACAATCAAACCCTTATTCCACCTTTTAAAACAATCGATGGACTTGGTGATATAGTGGCAAAAAAGATTGTAGAAGAGCGTAATAAAGCACCATTCTTAAGTATTGAAGATTTACAGAAAAGAAGTAAATTATCAAGTACTTTAATTGAAAAAATGCGTAAAATGGGTATTTTAGAAGATTTAGCAGAATCAAGTCAATTATCATTATTTTAATTATTTATTGCATTTGCTTAATAATTTTATATAATAAAAAGGTGTGAAATTATGAAAAGAAAGGGTTTTACTTTAGTAGAATTATTAGCAGTTATAATTATTCTTGGGTTTATAGCATTATTAATAATGCCAGTTGTTACAAGTGTTATTAATAATTCTCAAAAAGATAGTTTTAAAGCATCTGCTTATGGTTTAAAAAAAACTGCTGAAATGAAATATATGAATTTAGAAAAAGAAGGAAATGCCAAAAAATTAATTCTTTATTATAATGATGGTGTTGAAACATCTAATATTGAAGGGGAATATTTAGAATACGAAGGCGAAAAACCAAATAATGGTTATGTTGTTATAAATGAAGAAGGAAAGATTGCTTTTGCGATTCATGATGGCAAATATTGTGCTCAAAAAAGTTATTATCAATCAGAAGTAACAGTATCAACTAAATCAATTGATAATTGTGATATTCCATTTGAATGTGGGCAAGTTTTTATTGATGTTAGAGATGGAGAAGAATATAAAACGGTACAAATAGATGATCAATGTTGGATGGC
>JAAYOI010000044.1 GCA_012520435.1 Mollicutes bacterium | reverse complement strand
TTTTAAAAAATACTAATTTCAAAGTTGATGTTCATCAGCCTGATGTTATTTTAAATATTGAAATAAGACCAGAAGGAACATTTCTTTATACTAATGAAATAAAAGGATTAGGAGGTTATCCAGTAGGTATTCAAGGCAAGGGATTATTAATGCTTAGTGGCGGAATTGATAGTCCTATTTCCGGTTATCTTGCTTTAAAACGTGGGGTTGATTTAGAATGTTTATATTTTGAATCTCCACCACATACTAGTATTGAAGCTAAAAATAAGGTAATTACTTTAACTAGTATTATTAATGAATATTCTGGTAATATAAAATTAAATATTATTCCTTTTACTAAAATACAGGAAGCAATTTATAAAAATGTTCCTGACAGTTATATTATAACCATTATGCGTCGAATGATGTATCGAATTGCGGAAAAAGTAGCGGAAATTAAAAACTGTAAAATCATTATTAATGGTGAAAGTATTGGGCAAGTAGCTAGTCAAACTTTAGATAGTATGGTTGTAATTAATAATGTTACAAAACTTCCTGTTATTAGACCAGTTGCCTGCATGGATAAATTAGAAATAATTGAGATTGCCAAAAAAATAAATACTTATGAAACAAGTATCTTACCATATGAAGATTGTTGTACGATTTTTTTACCAAAACATCCTGTTATAAATCCACGGTTAGATAAATGTATTGAATATGAAATGCGATTTGATTATGAAACTTTAATCAATGAATGTATTGAAAAAATGGAAGTAATAGAAATTTTTGAATTAAATAAATTTGAAGATTTGTTATAAGGGAAAAATTACCACCTTAAAAAGGGTATGATTTCACTTAATGTACACACTCTATTAGTGTACAGGAGGTGAAATTATGAATAATGCTCAAAATAAGGCAAGTACAAGTAAATTGGTTGTTCCTGGCGCAAAACAAGCTATTGAACAAATGAAATACGAAATAGCGAGCGAATTAGGTGTAACTTTAGGTCCTGATACTCCATCACGTTTAAATGGATCAGTAGGTGGAGAAATCACTAGAAGATTAGTTCAAATGGGTGAACAAAATATGGGTGCAGCCAATATTAGTCAAAATAAATAAAAAAAATGACAGTTTATACTGTCTTTCTTAATATATACAATATTTACAATAATTACCTTTTAAAAATATACATTTTTTATAATTTTTAGTTCATTATAATAATGCAAGGTGGTGAGATTTATGAATAATTCAAGTAATACAAAGAAATTAGTTGTTCCTGGGGCTAAACAAGCTCTAGAACAAATGAAATATGAAATAGCTAGAGAATTTGGCGTAACTTTAGGCCCAGATACTCCATCACGTTTAAATGGATCAGTAGGTGGAGAAATCACTAAAAGATTAGTTCAAATGGGTGAAGCACAATTAAGCCAAAGAGCTACGCAAAGTAGATAACATAATGAGATTGTTATAAAACCAGTTTTTACTGGTTTTATTTTTTATTTATCTAATATTTTATCAACAATACCATATTCTAAAGCTTCTTCAGCAGTCATAAAATTATCTCGTTCGGTATCTTTTTCTATTTTTTCCAATTTTTGACCTGTATTTTTAGAAAGTAAATGATTTAATTTGTCTTTTAATCTTAATATCCTTTCGGCGGCAATTTTTATATCAGTTGCTTGCCCTTGAGCTCCACCTAAAGGTTGGTGAATCATGACTTCACTATTAGGCAAACAATATCTTTTACCTTTACTTCCACTTGAAAGCAAAAAGGCTGCCATACTAGCTGCTAAGCCAATACATATTGTTGAAACATCACTTTTAATAAAATTCATTGTATCATAAATAGCCATTCCACCTGTTACGCTTCCACCTGGCGAATTTATATATAAACTAATATCATTGTGGTTTAAAGAATCTAAATAGAGTAATTGCGCAACGATGGTATTTGAATTAATATCATCGATTTCTCCGCATAAAATAATAATACGATCTTTTAATAATCTTGAATAAATATCATAAACGCGTTCACCATTATTACTTTTTTCAATAACAGTTGGTATTAATCCCATGGCATCATCTCCTACCATTATGATAAGAGAAAATAATTAAAAATATTCATAAAAAGATGTGACAAAAACATTTTTTTTTGATAAAATTAATATTAGGAATAAAAGAATAAAAGAGGGATAAATATGAATCGAATGGTTAAGGTTAATTTTAGAAATATTGTTACTAAAGAATTTGCGGCTGATACAACCCTTCTTGAAATTAGCCATAGTTTTAAAAAATATTATAATTATCCAATTTTAATAGCTAAAGTTGATAATGATATTGCGAATTTAAGTGAAACAATAACGAGAAAGTGTACAATTGAATTTTGTGATCGTAGTAGTCCTGAAGGTAATGCAGCTTATGGTCGAAGTGTTCAATTTTTACTTATTGTTGCTGTTAAAAAAGTATTAGGAGAAGAAGCTGAAATAGTTATTGAACACTCCTTAGATAATGGTGTTTATTGTGAAATTCATGGAGTTGAAATTGATAAACCAATTATTAAAAAAATAGAAGATAAAATGCTTGAATTAGTTAAACAAGATTTTTTATATGTTAAAGTTAGTGTTTCAAGAATGGATGCTATTAAATATTTTAAAAAGAAAAAGCAAATGGATAAAGTACAAGTATTAAAATATATAAGCAATACTTATATTAGTCTTCATCGTTTAGATGATATTTATGACTATTTTCATGGTGAACTTGCTTATAGTACTAAAGATATAGATAGTTTTAAATTAACTTATATCAAAGATAATGGGTTTGTTTTAAGTTATCCTAATATTTATACTCCAGAATGTACTTTAGATTATGTTCATCGTGAAAAAATTTATCAAACATTCTTAAATTATACTAGATGGGGACAAATATTAGGTATTCGAAATTCAGCCGAATTAAATACAGTGGTTTCAACTGGTAAATATGATGAATTAATTATGCTTTCGGAAGCATACTTTAATAGCCAATTAACGCGTATAGGCGATGAAATAAATAATAATCGTGATAATATAAAGTTAGTTTTAATTGGTGGACCTTCATCAAGTGGTAAAACAACAATGTCTAAAAAATTAGAAGTTCAACTACGTAGTTTAGGACTTAAAACTCATCAAATATCAGTAGATGATTATTTCTTAAATCGTAATGAAACACCTAAAGATAAGAATGGTGAATATGATTTTGAAAGTCTTAATGCAATTGATGTTACTTTATTTAATCAACATTTAACTAAATTATTAGAAGGTGAAAAAGTATTATTACCAGAATATAATTTTGTTACTGGTGAACGTGAATATAAACAAAGATGGTTACAACTTGGACCTAATGATATAATTATTATTGAAGGATTACATGCTTTAAATGAGGATTTAACAATGTCAGTAGATCGTAAAAACAAATATAAAATTTATATAAGTACATTAACGCAACTTAATATTGATAATCATAATCGTATTCATACTAGTGATACAAGAAAATTAAGAAGAATTATTAGAGATAATAAAACTCGTGGTTATACAGCTGCCGATACTTTAAATATGTGGAAGAAAATTAGAGAAGGAGAAGAAAAATATATCTTTCCATTCCAAGATGAAGCAGATATTGTTGTTAATTCGGCTTTAGTGTATGAATTAGGAGTTTTAAAGATTTATGCTGAACCATTGTTGTTTTCCGTAGAACCAAATGATCCAGCTTATCCAGAAGCAATTAGATTAATTAATTTTTTAAGAAACTTTTTACCAATACCTAGTGACAACGTGCCAAAAGATTCGATTTTAAGAGAATTTATTAGTGGCAGTTGTTTCAAATAAAATAAAAAATGAGAGAGGGGATATGATGAAAAAAGTAGCAATCAATGGATTTGGAAGGATTGGAAGATTAGTATTTAGAGTTATGGAGGAAGAACCAGAATTAGAAGTAGTAGCTGTTAATGATTTAACAGATGCTGAACAACTTGCTTATTTATTAAAATACGATAGTAATCATCGTAATTATCGTGTTGATGAAATCAGTTATGAAGGTGATTATCTAATTGTAGGTGGACGTAAAATTAGGGTTTTTGCTGAAAAAGATCCTGCTTTATTACCATTGAAAGATTTAGGCATTGATATTGTATTTGAATGTACTGGTAAATTTACTAGTAAAGAAAAAGCAATGGCACATATTAATGCTGGCGCTAAAAAAGTTATTATTTCGGCTCCGGCTAAAGGCGATTTAAAAACAATTGTTTATAATGTTAATGAAAAAATTCTTGATGGTAGTGAAGAAATTATTAGTGCTGCAAGTTGTACTACAAACTGTCTTGCTCCTGTTCTTGATTTATTACATAAAAAATTTGGCGTTGAAAGAGGATTTATGACAACAGTTCATGCTTATACAAATGATCAAGTTATTCTTGATGTTGCTCACCGTAAAGGTATTGAATCACGTCGTGGGCGTGCTGGAGCAATGAATATTGTACCAACATCAACTGGCGCAGCTAGTGCGATTGGAGCTGTTATTCCTGAATTAGAAGGTCGTTTAGATGGAATTGCTTTAAGAGTTCCTTCACCAACTGGTTCAGTAATCGATTTAGTTGTCGAATTAAAGAAAAAAGTTACCGTTGAAGATATCAATAAAGCATTTATTGAAAATCAAAATGAAACCTTACTTTATACTAATGATCCAATTGTTTCTAGTGATGTTATTGGTTCATATTATGGAGCTATAGTAGATGGTCTTTCAATCAATGTTTTAGAAGTTGATGGTAAGCAATTAGTTAAAGTAATTGCATGGTATGATAATGAAATGGGATATAGTGTCCAAATGGTTAGAACCGCTAAATATCTAGCATCCCTTATTAAATAAATACAAATAAAAAAGTAAGAAATTCTTACTTTTTTTTAATTGGACTTGAATATTAATTGAAAAAAGTATAAAATAAATATATGAAGATAGGTGACATTATGAAAAAAAATAATGCTTTTACAATGGTTGAAATGTTAGGTGTAGTAGCAATTTTAGGAATAATTTTATTGATTGCTGTTCCATCTCTCATTAATTCTTTAAAATCATCAGAAAGAAAGGCATATGAAGATTTTATTAAAGATTTATATTTAGCTGCCGAAAGTTATGTTCAACATAATTATGAGGAGTTTTATCCTAATCAAGGAGAAGGACGTAATTATGTAACACTTGAAGAATTAATTAATGAAGGATATTTAAATGGTAATTTAGTTAATCCTAATACTGATGAACCTATTAGAAATGAAGCTTCAAGAATTAATTTAACTAAAGAAGAAAATGGTGTAATTAACTATGATTATGTTTATATGGAGGGAGAATAAAAATGAAAAAAACAATTAAAGATTATGATTTAAATGGTAAAAAAGTTATAATTCGTTGTGATTTTAATGTTCCAATAAAAAATGGTATAATTAGTGATGACAATCGGATTGTTGAAAGCTTACCAACGATTAAATATGCTATAGAAAATGGTGCCAAAGTTATTCTTATGTCCCATTTAGGAAGAATTAAAACCGCTGAAGATTTACCTGAAAACACTTTATTACCGGTTGCTAAAAGATTAAGTGAATTATTAAAAAAAGAAGTTGTTTTTGTTTCTAAAACACGTGGTAAAGAATTAGAAGATGCTATTAATAAATTAAATAATAGCGATGTTTTATTGATGGAAAATACTCGTTATGAAGATTTAAATGGTGAATTAGAAAGTAGCAATGATGAAGCATTAGGTAAATATTGGGCATCATTAGGGGATATTTTCATTAATGATGCTTTTGGTACAGCTCATCGTAGTCATGCTTCTAATGTTGGAATTGCTACTTATTTACCTAGTGGTATTGGTTTCTTAATTGAAAAAGAATTAATGATGTTAGAAGAAACAATTAATAATCCTGTTCGTCCATTTACGGTTATTTTAGGTGGTGCCAAAGTTTCTGATAAAATTGGGGTTATCGAAAATTTAGTTAAAGTTGCCGATTATATTTTAATTGGCGGTGGTATGAGTTATACTTTCTTAGTAGCTGACGGTAAAAAAGTTGGTAAATCATTAGTTGATAAAGAAATGATTGATTTTTGTAAAAATATATTAGCTAATTATCGTAATAAAATAATTTTACCAATCGATGTTGTATGTGGTAAAGAAATTAGTGAAGCAACAGAAATAAAAGAATGTGATATTGATGAATTTAGTGATGATAATATGGGACTTGATATTGGTCCAAAAACAGTTGATCTTTTTAAAGAATATTTAGAAAAAAGCAAAACTATTATTTGGAATGGTCCAGTAGGAGTTTTTGAAATAAATAAATTTGCTAATGGTACTAAAAGAGTATGCGAAATTTTAACTAAATTAGATGCTATAAAGATTGCTGGTGGTGGTGATACAGGATCAGCTATAATCAACTTTGGTTATGAAAAAGGGTTTAATCATATTTCTACTGGTGGCGGTGCTTCATTAACTTTACTTGAAGGTAAAGTTTTAAGTGGAATAGATGTGATTGCTGATAAATAATTTTTACTGAGAAATCATTAATGATAAGAAAGGAGTTAGTAATATCATCCTCTTTTTTGGATGAAATAAATGCTAAGATGTGATTGACATGAAAAAATATATTAAAAGTAAGTTAAATATTTTGGTTTTAATAATTATTACTTTAATTGTTTTATATTTAGCTTTAAAAGATGATTTTTATGTTACTATTAATAAAATTATTACTTTAAATCTTTTTTGGTTTTTAATGGGTGTTTTTTTAGTTTTAGGTTATTGGTTTCTCAGAAGTATAGTTTTTCATTATTTTGTTAAAGAATTTAAAGAAGACTATCGTTTTAGCGATGCTTTTCGTTTATTTGTAACCACTCAATTTTTTCATGCTATAACACCTTTCGCATCAGGTGGACAACCTTATGAGATATATGCTTTAAAAAGACAAGGTTTAAGATTAGCGGCTGCTACTAATGTTTCGATTCAAAATTTTATTGTTTATCAAATTGCATTAATCCTTTTAGGAATTATTGCCATTGTATCTAATGCTCTTTTTCATATTTTTCGTGAAGTTGGATTATTAAAAGAATTAGTTTTAATAGGCTTTTTGGTTAATTTTGGTGTTATTGTTGGTTTATTTGTTGTTTCTTTTGGTAAAAAAATAAATTATTTTATTATTAAACATGTTATTACTTTTTTAAATAAAATAAAGATATTAAAAGATAGGGAAAAAGCTTTAAATAGATGGCAAAATCTAATTAATGATTTTTATGATGGCGCTAAGATGTTAGTTAATAATAAAAAGCTATTTTTGCTAACCATTTTAATTAATTTTGTTGCCCTTCTTGCTTTATATTTAGTTCCTTTAGTTATTTTATATGGTATGGGCGATTTTACTAGTGTTGATGGATTTCATTCGATTATCAGTTGTGCTTATGTTATGTTAATAGGGTCATTTGTACCAATTCCTGGTGGTACAGGTGGTTTAGAATATGGTTATATTCAATTTTTTGGTAATTTTGTAAAAGGAAGTATTTTAAAAGCATCGATGTTAATATGGCGTTTTTTAACTTATTATTTTGGAATGATTGTGGGTGCTATTGTTTTGAACATAAGAAGAAAGGATGGATAAAATGCGCATAGGGATTTTTACTGACACTTATCCACCATATATTAATGGCGTTTCAACTAGTATTGTAATGTTAAAACGTGCTTTAGAAAAGAAGGGCCATGAAGTTTTTGTTGTAACTGTCAATCCGGAAAGTATGACCTATAAACATGAAGAAAATGATAAAGTTATTCGTATACCAGGTATTCCTACAGGTATATATGATTATCGTTTAACGGGAATATATCCCTTACGTGCAATTGATACCATAAAAAAATGGAATCTTGATGTTATTCATTCACATACTGAATTTGGTATTGGTACTTTCGCCCGTATTATTGCTAAACAACTAGATATTCCGCTTGTTCATACTTATCATACTATGTATGAAGATTATGTACATTATATAACGAAAGGTTATTTTGATGGTGCAAGTAAAAAAATAGTGGAATATTTAACCAAATTTTATTGTGATAAAATGGCGACAGAATTAATTGTACCAACCAAAAAAACTTATGATTTATTTAAAGAAAAATATCGTGTTGATCGTAGTATTCATATAATTCCAACGGGAATTGAAATTGAAAGATTTTATTGTGAAAATTTTAAAGAAGAAGATATTGAACCGTTAAGAAAAAAATTAGGTTTTAAAAAAGATGATTTTATTATTCTTTTTGTTGGAAGATTAGGTAAAGAAAAAAGTGTTGATGTTTTAATTGATACTCAAATTTCTTTGGCTAAAAAATATCCTTATTGTAAATTACTAATTATTGGTGATGGACCAGATATGCCAATCTTTAAAAAAATGGTTGAAAAACATAAGCTGGAAAATAATGTTATTTTTACTGGTAAAGTACCATGGGAAAATATTCCTAAATATTATCAATTAGCATCCATTTTCGCAACTGCTTCTCGTACTGAAACGCAAGGTTTAACAGTAATAGAAGCCATGGCAGCATCTATTCCAGTAATTGCGGCTGATGATGATAGTTTTAAAATGATTGTAGTTGATGATTTAAATGGTTATTTATTTAAAAACAAAAAACAATATAAAAAAGTAGTTGAAAGTTTTATTAAAGACTCTAAAAAATTAAAACGTATGAGCCAACAAGCTAGAAATAGTGCGGAACCTCATTCATCAAAATATTTTGCTGAAAAAGTTTTAGATGTATATAAAAAAGCAATTGGTAATCGTCCACTTTATGAAAAGAAAACATTTTTTACTAAATTAAAAAATGTAGTAAAGAAGGGATTGCATGGAAAATAAAAGAATTGTTGTTGGTAATTTAAAAACGTATATGACGCTTGAAGATGTTAGTAAATATTTAAAAAGAATAGATGATATCACTAGTTCAAGGGTTATCATATGTCCAACTAGTATTTATATACCATATTTTTTAAAACATCGTTATCAAGTTGGACTTCAAAATACGTCATTTACTAGTGAAGGTGCTTATACTGGTGAAATATCACCAAAACAAGCGGCTAGTATGAAAATAAAATTTACCATTTTAGGACACAGTGAAAGACGTATTTTCTTTAAAGAAACTGATATTGATATTAATAAAAAAATACATGAAGCAATTAAATATAATATGAAAGTTATTTTTTGTATTGGTGAGACTCTTGAAGAAAGAAATCTTTTAAAAACAACTAAGGTTTTAAAAAGACAATTAGTTAATGGTCTAAAAGATATTGATGAAACCATGTATGATAATATTATTATTGCATATGAACCAGTTTGGGCAATTGGAACTAATATTACCCCAACTAATAAAGAAATAAAAGATGCAGTTGATTATATTAAGATGGTTCTTAATGAAATTTTAGGTAAAAATAATATTAGAATTTTATATGGTGGTAGTGTTAATAAAAAAAATATTAAAGAATTAAATAAAATAGATAATATTTCAGGATTCTTAGTGGGTGGAGCCTCAACGGATGCTGATAAGTTTTTAAAAATTATTGATGAAGTTATTGGACTTGAATGACAAATTTCTACTAAATTCGACAAATTTAGACAAAAGTAGAAAATGTTTGCTATAGTAAGAATTAATTATTTTGTGATATAATTAAAATACCAAAATTGCACTACATATGGAAGGGAGAATCTGATGAAAAATGTACATGCAGTAGTAATCGACGATAATGTTAATTTAGTCGAAATGATTAAGGAGTATTTTAGTAGTCACGAAATAATTAGTATTGATTTTTGGGCTTATGATGGAATAGAAGGCATAAAATTACTTGATGAAAAAAGAGAACATTATGATATTATCATTCTTGATTTAATTATGCCTAATAAAGATGGAATGTATGTTTTAGAAGAAATGAAAAAAAGAGGTATAGATAAAAAAGTTATTGTGGCAACTAGTTATAATACTGGTGAAGTAATTAGAGATGTATCGGAATATGGTGTTAATTATTTTATTTTAAAGCCTTTTGAATTGTCGGATTTAGAAAAAAGAATACTGGATTCATTTAAAAATAGACAATCTAAAAATAAAAATATTGATTTTTATCACAATAATCTTCAAATATCAATTACTAAGATTTTACATGAATTAGGAATTCCATCACATATTAAAGGATACCAATATATAAGAGAAGCAATTGGAATTATTTATGAGCATCCTGAAACTATTGGCGGAATAACTAAGGAATTATATCCTGAGCTTGCTAAAATGTTTAATACAACTGTATCACGAGTTGAAAGAGCAATCAGACATGCAATTGAAGTTAGTTGGAATCGTGGCAATTGGGAATTAATGGAAGAAATATTTGGTCATAGTGTGGATATTGATCGTGCTAAGCCAACCAATTCGGAATTTATTGTAACGATTGCTGATAAATTAAGATTAGAATTTCATAAGGTAGGTAGTAAATAACTACCTTTTTTGATTTTTCAATTTTAAAAATTTAATGATACAATACAGTTACTAAAAAAGAGGGGGGTACTTAAGAAAAAAGATTTAGAAAAGATTAAAAGTTTAATAACTGGTGGTGACAAAATTACTATTGAAGAATTAGAATATCTAGAGAAAGTTTTAGGCATTAGTATAATTAACGGTTACGGTAATAATGAAGGATTAGGAGCCGTAACATTTAATCCTTCAAATGCTAATAAATTTGGTACTGTAGGTATTCCTAAATATGGTGATGAAGTAATAATTTGCGATCCAGAAACTAACAAAGAATCAAAATATGGTGAAGTTGGAGAAGTTTGCTATAAATCATCATCTCAATTTATGGAATATGATAACAATGAAGAAGAAACAAAACAAATTAAACGATTACATGAGGATGGTTCATATTGGATACATACGAGAGATTTAGGACATATTGATGAAGATGGATATTTAACGTTAGATGGTCGTATTCAAAGAGTTATTATTCGTCATGCTTTTGAATTATCGCCAACAACGATTGAAAATTTTGTTTCTACTCATCCAGCAGTTAAAGAATGTATTGCTATAGCTGTCCCTGATGAAGTAGAAGATCATGTTCCAATGTTATTTTATACTATTAAAGATAAATATAAAAATGAAACTAAAAAACTTGAAAAAGATATAAAAGTAATGTGTGAAACGGGTTTAAATGAAATTGCTATTCCAAAATATTATTTACAAATTGAAACCATTCCTTATACAGAAAATAATAAGTATGATTTTAATATAGTGTATAATAAATACAGGTGGTTTTGATGGAACGTATTTTTATTGTAAATCCTGTTGCGGGAAAAGGAAAAGCATTAAATGTAAGTAAGATTATTGAAGATATTTGTAAAGAAGAAGAAATGGACTATGTTATTCATTATACTAAAGGAAAAGAAGATGCTACCGAAATAGTTAAACAATATACGAATAATCTTGAAGAAACAATTATTTATAGTGTTGGTGGCGATGGAACATTAAATGAAGTTGTTAATGGGATTGCTAATAGTAATAAGATATTAGGTATTATTCCAGCTGGAAGTGGAAATGATTTTGTTAGATCAATTAATCCAACTAACCAAAAAATTAGTAAAATTGATATAGGGTTAGTTAATCATAGATATTTTATTAATTATGCTTCTTTAGGACTTGATGCTGAAATTGCTAAGAATGCAGAATTAATGAAACAAAAACATGTGCCAACTAAACTTATCTATCTAGCAAGTATTGCGTATACATTATCAAAATATAAAAATTGTCAAATAAATTTTAATAATGAAAATAAAGAGATAACAATATTAACACTCTGTAATGGTCGTTATTATGGTAATGGTATAAAAATGGCACCACAAGCTAAAATTGATGATGGTCTTTTAGATGTATATTTAATTGATAAATTAAATAAATTAAAAATTATGCGTTTATTAGTAGAATTATTAAGAAGTAATCATGAAAAATATGCTTGTGTTCATAAATTTCAAACAGATAATTTAGAAATTTCTTCTGATATTCCAATGATATGTGGAGTTGATGGTGAAACTATAATTGATAAAGAGTTTAAGTTTTCGATTATCAAACAAGGAATCAATTTAATTACTAATGATCATCCTAAAATTATGAAATTAATACAGAAAATGTAAAATTAAAAAATTAAGTTGATGACTTATTTTTTTAATTGTATTTATATGGTAAAATATAAATGGAGATGATAGAAATGAAACCAATTGTTTTATGTATAATGGATGGAGTTGGAATTAGGAATGAAATTCATGGTAATGCTTTTTTACAAGCTAAAAAGCCTAATATAGATTATTTATGGAATAAATATCCGCATAGTTTACTTGAAGCTAGTGGGGAATTAGTAGGACTTCCTGAAAGACAAATGGGGAATAGTGAAGTAGGACATTTAAATATTGGTGCTGGTAGAATAGTTTATCAGCCTATTCAATTAATAACTGAAAAAATAAAAGATGGAAGTTTTTTTAATAATCCTAATATTTTAGAAGTTATTAATCATGTTAAAGAAAATAATTCAAAATTACATGTTTTAGGTTTATTAAGTGATGGTGGAGTACATTCCCATATTAATCATTTAATGGCTCTTATTGATTTAGCAAAAAAACAAGAAATAAAAGAATTGTATCTTCATATGTTTTTAGATGGAAGGGATACATTACCTAATATTGCTTATCAATTTATAGAACAAGTAGAAAATAAAATAAAGGATAGTAATATTGGTACTATCGCAACTATTTCTGGAAGATATTATGCAATGGATCGTGATAATCGTTGGGAAAGAACCAAAAAAGCCTATGATGCGATTGTTTATGGGATAGGTGAAAAATATAATTATCCTAAGGAAGTAATAGATGCGAATTATAATCGTGAAATATATGATGAATTTGTTATACCAGCTGTTTTAGATGAAAAAGGAAAGATTGAAAAGAATGATGGATTAATTGTTTTTAATTTTCGTCCTGATCGTTTACGTCAATTATTTACGACTTTAACTAATCCCTATTTTAAAGAATTTAAACGACCATTTATCGAAAACTTAAAAGTAGTAACAATGATGCCAGTTGCTGAAACAGTTATTTGTAAATATGCTTATAAAATTGATACTATTGATAATACTTTAGGTGATTATTTAAGTTCTAAAGGATTAAAACAATTAAGAATTTCAGAAACGGAAAAATATGCTCATGTTACTTACTTTTTTGATGGTGGTATTGATAAAGAAATTGAAGGGTGTAATCGTATATTAATACCATCACCTAAAATCGCAACATATGATCTTAAACCAGAAATGAGTGCATATGAAATAACTGAAAAATTATTATCAGAAATAGATAAAGATATTTATGATATCATTATTTTAAATTATGCTAATGGGGATATGGTTGGTCATACTGGTGTTTTAGAAGCAGCTATTAAAGCAGTTGAAACAGTTGATGAATGTGTCGGACAATTATATAAGAAAATAAAAGAAAAAAATGGGTTACTTCTTTTAACTGCTGATCATGGCAATTGTGAATATATGTTAGATGAAAATAATAATCCTATAACATCACATACAACTAATAAGGTGCCATTTATTATTACCGATAATAATTATAAAGTAATTGATGGTAAACTTGGTGATATCGCACCAACTATTTTGAGATTGCTTAATTTAAAAATTCCTAAAGAAATGACAGGAAAATGTTTAATTGAAGAAAAATAATTCAGGTGGATTTATGAAAAGTATAAAGAAGATATTTCTTGGTATTAGTATTGTCTTTTTGTTAACTTTAGTAATAAATTATAGTTGGCGTTTTATTCATTATTATCGCTTAGAACAATCTTCAAAAAAAAGGGATAGATTTTTAATTGCAGTATTAATTGATACAAGAAATTTAGTTGTTTCTGGTAGTGGTTTATATCGAATTAGTAATAATGAATATATTTATAAAGGTCAAGTTGATAATAATTATTTATTATATTCTGGTTATTTATGGCGTATTATTAAAGTTGATAAAGATGGCAATGTTAAATTAATTACTGATGATATTGTTGAAAGCGAATGGCCAATTGGTAAATATAACTACGAAATAAATTATGATTATACTAATGTGTTTAAAGAAACAGTAAAAGCTAAAGTTGGTTTATTAAGTGTTAGTGATTTATTTATTAATGAATATGAGGAATATGCTCTCTTAACATTAACAAATGAATTTGATGAAACGATTTTTACAGTTTTTAAAGATGGACGTTTGTATGCTGATTCTATTAAAAAACCATTAAGGATAAGGCCTTCTTTATGTTTGGATATTAACTTAAAAATTGTAGAAGGTAACGGAACTATTGACAAACCATTTGTTTTAACTAGAGGGTGATAAAATGGGGAAAAAAGTTGATATATCAGATTTGTTTGATAAAAAAACTGAAATTTCTAAACCAAAAAAGAACATGAGTAAAGCTGTTATTGTATTTGTAATACTTGATTTTTTAGCTATTATTTGTCTTTTTTTAATATATGGTCCAATTGATTATTTTCGCAATTTATGGATTACAACAGCTATGAAAAAAATGAATCATAAATATCTAGCAAGAGTTCTATACAGTGAAAAAACCATTCAACATGTTCTAGCTAATAA
The DNA here is from genome assembly GCA_012520435.1 of Mollicutes bacterium. GTDB lineage: Bacteria > Bacillota_I > Bacilli_A > RF39 > UBA660 > JAAYOI01. The sequence continues at coordinate 13,436 of JAAYOI010000044.1, read as the reverse complement.
TTATGTTATAGAAAGTGCTGAAGATACTGATATTTCAACTATTAATATTGGTGACAATGAAGATCCTGGTATATATGAATCAATTTATGAAGAACAAATATTGAAAAGAGATCCTGAACAACCAGATTATAAAATTATTGATATAGAAGGTATTAATAATTATGGATTAAAATATAAAGGTTATTTAGTTGTTATTTATGATCCAGGAGGATATGGTAAGGTGGTTGGGGAATTCATCCAAGGACTGCCCTTGCTCAAAGAAAAGATGGAATTGTTTTATTTTTAGTTATTGATGGAAGACAAATGGAAATTGGTGGTAGTAAGGGAGCTGATTTATTAGAAGTAATTGAAATATTAACACGTTATCGTGCATATAATGCCGTTAATTTTGATGGTGGAGCTTCAACTACTTTAGTTGTTAATAACAAATTATATAATAAACCGTGTGGTTATGGAGGTACAGGTGAACGTCGTGTTCCTAATGCTTGAATTTAAAATAAAAGTTGGTGATAAAATGTGGCAAATAGGAGATGTAATAATCAAAAATAAAGTTGTTTTAGCGCCCATGGCGGGTATTAGCAATAGTGCTTTTCGTATTATAGTTAAAGAAATGGGATGTGGTTTAATTTTTGCTGAAATGGTTAGTGATAAAGCAATTACTTATGGTAATCAAAAAACAATTGATATGTTATATATGACCGACTATGAACGTCCTATTGCCCAACAAATTTTTGGTAGTGATAAAGATTCTTTTGTTAAAGCTGCTAAATTTATATATGAAAAAATGAAACCAGATATTATTGATATTAATATGGGATGCCCTATGCCCAAAGTAGCTATCCGTAGTCAAGCTGGAAGTGCTCTTTTAAAAAATTCTGATAAAGTTTATGAAATTGTTAAATCCGTGGTGGAAGCTGTACCTATTCCGGTAACTGTTAAAATTAGAAGTGGATGGGATGCTAATAGTATAAATGCTAAAGAGATAGCTATGATATGTGAAAAAGCAGGAGCTAAAGCAATTACTATTCATCCTCGAACAAGAAGTCAAGGATATAGCGGTAAAGCTGATTGGAATATTATTAAAGAAGTTAAACAATGTGTTAATATTCCTGTTATTGGTAATGGAGATATTAAAACTTGTTATGATGCTAAAAGAATGATTGAAATGACTAATTGTGATGCCGTAATGATTGGAAGAGGTGTTTTAGGTAATCCTTGGTTAATTAAAGAATGTATTGATTATTTAGAAAAAGGAATTGAACCAACACATATTTCTGTTTTTGAAAAAATCAATATGATAAAAAAGCACCTCCATTATTTAATGCAAATAAAACCTGAAAAAATTGCGGTTTTAGAAATGCGTAGTCATGCAGTATGGTATTTAAAAGGTATTCCTAATACTAGTGAATTAAAAAGAAAAATTGTTGAATGTAAAACCCAACAAGAATTAGAATCTTCACTAGATATTTTTGTAAAGGAGTTAAAAAATGAAAGCTAGTTTTATGCGAAGATTTTCTGCTTATGTAATTGATATTATGATAGTAGGTGCTTTAATTTTATTATTTAATCATTTTATTATTCCTGAGAACAATAATATTTCTGTTTTAAATCAAGAACTTAATGATCTTAATGAAAGAATTATTCAAAAAGAAATTACTTTTTCTTCTTATGTTATACATCTTTCAGAAATTATTCATAATTTAGATGAAGAAAGAATAATGACTTACATTATTAATGCCATTTTAATTATTACTTATTTTGCTATTATTCCTTATTTTAAAGATGGTAAAACTTTAGGTAATTATATTGTTGGTATTAGAATTATAAGAGAAGATAGAGAATATTTATCACTTAATAATTTATTAATTCGTAATATGATAATTAATGGTTTAGGTTATTTACTTACATCTTTAGTTTTTGTTTATTTATTACCAAGTTTTTCTTATTTTATAGTTGTATCAATTTTTGGTGTAATTCAAATAATACTAGTAATTGTTAGTGTTTTTATGGTAATATATAGGAGAGACAAACGAGGACTTCAAGATATTTTGAGTAAAACAAGAGTAATAATAGATTAATGAGGTGAAAATATGCGAGAATTTACAGAACAAGAATTAGTTAGAAGAAAAAAAGCTGAAGAATTAGCGCAAAAAGGTATTGATCCATTTGGTGGAAAATTTGAAATAACTAGTGATTCTAAAGCAATTAAAGAAAAATATGACAAGTATACTAAAGAAGAATTACATGAAATGAATGAATTTGTTAAGATTGCAGGACGTATTATGACTAAACGTGAAAAAGGTAAAGCGGGATTCATGCATATTCAAGATAGTTTTGGTCAAATTCAAATTTATGTACGTTTAGATATGGTTGGTGAAGAACAATATGCACTTTTTGATGGTGCGGATATAGGTGACATTATTGGTATTGAAGGATATGTTTTCCGAACCAATATGGGTGAACTTAGTGTTAAAGCAACTAAATACGTTCATTTAACCAAAGCTTTAAAACCATTACCAGAAAAATATCATGGACTTGCTGATCCAGAAATTAAGTTACGAAAGCGTTATTTAGATATTATTATGGATCCTGAAGTTAAAGAAATGATTAGAAAAAAACAAATATTTTGGGCAACAATTCGCAATTATTTATTAGAACATGGCTTTTTAGAAGTTGAAACACCAGTATTAGAAACAAATGCTGGTGGAGCAGTTGCAACCCCATTTATAACCCATCATAATGCTCTTGATATTGATGTTTATTTAAGAATATCAATGGGAGAATTATGGCAAAAGAAATTATTAGTGGCTGGTTATGATAAAACTTTTGAAATTGGTAGACAATTTAGAAATGAAGGAATGAGTCCAGAACATTTACAAGATTATACGCAAATGGAATTCTATTGGGCTTATGCTGATTATAAAGATGGTATGGATTTTGTTAAAGAAATGTATCGTCTTGTTACTAAAAATGTTTTAGGCACGTCAAAATTTACTTCAAGAGGTTTTGAAATTGATATGGATAAAGAATGGGAAATATATGATTTTGAAACCCTTATAAAAGAAAAAACAGGAATTAGTATTTATGAATCAAATCGTGAAGAAATAATGGATTATTTAAAGAAAAATGGTGTAGAATTTGATGATAAAGCGCTTTATTGGCGTTTAGTCGATATTTTATGGAAAACAGTTCGTAAAAGTTTAGGTGGACCAGGTTTCTTAATTGGTCAACCAGTACAATTAAATCCACTTCCTAAGAGGTTAAAGGAAGATCCTCGTAAAGTAGCCCAATTTCAAATTATTATTGCTGGTTCAGAAATGGGTAATGGTTATACGGAATTAAATGATCCTATTGACTTAGAAGCTCGTTTCCTTGAACAAAGACAAATGGCTGAAGCTGGTGATACCGAAGCTCACGAACATGATGCTGAATTTATTGAAGCTTTAGAATATGGTATGCCACCTGCTTTTGGCTTTGGGGTATCCGAAAGATTATTCTCTATTTTAATGGATCGTCCAATTAGAGAATGTGTTATTTTCCCATTAATGAAACCTTTAAATAAAAAATAGAACATGAGAAAAGGAGTGTATTATGAAAATATTATCTGTTAATTCCGGAAGTTCATCTTTAAAATTTAAAATGTATGAAATGCCAGAAGAAAAAGAAATTATTTCCGGGGTATTTGAAAGAATTGGCGAAAATAATAGTTTTTATACTATTAAATTAAATGGTGAAAAAATAGAAAAAAAAGTAGAACTTGATAATCATGAAGATGCTGTTAAGTATCTTATTGAAGAACTTATAGAAAATAAAGTTATTAAATCGCTTGAAGAAATAAAAGGGGTAGGGCATAGAGTTGTACATGGTGCCGATAAATATGCATCATCAGTTATAATTACTAATGATGTGATTCGTGATTTAGAAAAATTTTCTGATCTTGCTCCTCTTCATAATCCTGCTAATATTTTGGGGATAAAGGCGTTTAAAAAAATGATTCCTAATGCTGTCGAAGTAGCTGTTTTTGATACCGCTTTTCATCAAACAATGAAAGAAGAAAATTATTTATATGCCGTACCTTATGAATGGTATACTAATTATGGTGTTAGAAAATATGGTTTTCATGGTATAAGTCATCATTATTTAACTAAAAGAATGATGGAAATATTAAGAAAAAAAGATGCTAAAATAATTACTTGTCATTTAGGTAATGGTGGAAGTATTACGGCTGTTTGCGGTGGTAAATGTGTTGATACTTCGATGGGCTTTACACCTAATGCGGGTATTATTATGGGAACAAGAACTGGTGATATAGATGGTTCGATTATTCCATATATGGTTGAAAAAACAGGTAAATCTTTATCAGAAATTATAAATATATTGAATAAAAATAGTGGTTTACTTGGTATTAGTGGTGTAAGCAATGATTCTAGAGATATTGAAGATGGGATTGCTAATGGTAATAAGAGATGTGCTTTAGCTCAAAAAATGTTTGTCCAAAGCATTGTAGATTATATTGCTCGTTATTATGTTAAATTAAATGGTGTAGATGCCATTTGTTTTGCTGGTGGTATTGGTGAAAAATCTATCAAAACAAGAAAAGAAATAATTGAAAAATTAGCTGTTTTAGGTATAAAATTAGATGAACAGGCAAATAATGTAAGGGGCAAAGAAGCTTTAATTACTACTAGTGATTCTGGTATTCCGTGTTACGTTATTCCAACTAATGAAGAATTAATGATTGCTAGAGATGCTTTTTCATTTGTAAAATAATAAGGAGTGAAATATGAAGAAGGTATTAAAAAAAATATATCGTCAAATAAAAAAATATGATACGATTGTTATTGCTCGTCATATTGGACCAGATCCTGATGCTCTAGCAAGCCAAATTGCCCTTCGTGATATTATTTTAAATACATTTCCAAAAAAGAAAGTATATACAGTAGGATGTCCTGCTTCTAAATTCAAATATTTAGGAACTTTAGATAAATTTAATGAAGAAATGTATTACAACTCTTTATTAATAGCTGTTGATGTTCCTGATAAAGCTAGGGTTGATGGCATTGATCCAGATCGTTTTAGTAATTCTATTAAAATAGATCATCATCCATATGTTGAAACTTTTTGCAAACTTGAATGGATTGATCCAACCGCAAGTAGTAGTTCTCAAATGATTGTGGAACTTGCTCTTAATACTAAACTTCGTATAACCAAAGAAGCAGCTGAAAAATTATTTATGGGGATTGTTGCTGATACTAATCGTTTTATGTTTTATTATACAACTCCTAAAACTTTTGATTTGGTTTCAATGTTAATAAAAAAGACCAATATCGATTTTACTAATCTTTATGAAAATTTATATTTTAGACCACTTAAAGAAGTTAAATTTCAAGGTTATATTGCCAATAATTTTACCATTACGGAAAATGGCCTTGCTTATATATTATTAACTGAAGATATTTTAAATCAATTTAATGTGGATGCAGCTACCGCTGGTAATATGGTTAATGAATTTAATTATGTTGAAGAAATAATTACTTGGGCAGTTTTTTCAGTAGATAAAATAAATGATACGATTCGTGGTTCAATTAGATCAAGAGGACCCATTATTAATGGTATTGCGGCTCATTTTGGTGGTGGTGGTCATGATTATGCCAGTGGTGTTCGTTTAAAAAATGAAGAAGAAATTACTGAAATAGTTAAAATGTTAGATGCTGCTTGTTTAGAATATCGTCAAAAACAAACAAATGAATAATTTTCCAAATTTTTAAATAAATGGTGTTTGTAAGATAAAATCTCCTTCTTCAACTTCTTTACTTGCAGTATATAATGTTATAATTGTTGCAATAAAAATTAATAAGGAAGCAATTAGATTTAGAGATTCTAAATCTTTTTCTTTTGAATTATTATAATCCTTATATTTTTCATAATTTATATATAAAAAAATTAATGCTAAAATAAAAACAATAAATTGATTAGAGACATAAATTAAATCTTTTTCTTTAGAGTTTAAAAAAGTTTTGGCTTTTAATAAAGATAATTTTTTATTATATAATAAAATTAAGGAAACAATTAGTGTTCCAATAAAAACAATATTACCAATCATTTGTAAATTTAATAATTTAATTTCTTTATTTTTCATAAGTATTCCCTAATTAATTATATAGTTTTATTATAATTATTTTACAATGATAATATAGAATTATAAAGATAAACAAATAAAGGTGCTTTTTTTTTAAGTTTGTGGTATAATATAAAACATCCAAAATTTATGGGAGTGAATTTTATGAAAGAAAATAGTCTAGAAGAATTTTCTAAGAAATCAGAAAAATATAAAAGGGTTAACAAGATAAAAGAGATTATTTTTGAAAATCCTACAGTTAAAAGCATAATCTCTTATATAGATGATAATTCAAAGATTTCTAAGTCTTTGATGGAAATCCTTGAAGCTACTATTTTTGGTATCTTTAAACCTATTATAATACCAATGATAAGAGTTTTTAATTTTTGTGTATATCATTTGCTTATGGGTTCTTTAATCGCTCTTAAGCCTTTGATAAGACCTTTTGTAAAGTATATAGTATATAAAGTACTTATTCCTGTTAAAGAATATAATTTTGATAAAGAACTTTTAAAAAATAATTCATTTATTTTGTGTCCTAACCATTTAAGTGAATTGGATAAATTTTACTTTTGGGCTAATTTTAAAGATACTTGTTTTGCTGCTAAAATAGGATTTTTTGATGAAAGTACAGTTTTAAAAAGGGTTGGATCTCACATCTTTAAAAGAGAAGGTGCGTATCCAATTATTCGTGGTTCTGGAGGAGCAAGCCCTTTCCATTATGCTGAAAGATTTTTTATGAAAACAATAAAAAAAGGCAAAAAACCTAAAAATCTTACATTTGTTCAAGGAACTATATCTCATTTTTTATATCATCAAAACCCTGATACTGTTAAAGAAGGTGCGTTTTTTTTCTCCAAAAGGGTAAATGCACAAATTATTCCTATATATTTTGAACAATTTTGTTGGTTCAAGAGAACGGCAGTTGTTTATGGTGAACCTATCCCTGTCGATTTAGAAAATGAAAAGGTTGTAGATAGTATTATTGCTAGCCGTGGTTATACAGATAAAGTTAATGAAATGTTAGAAGAAATAATGTTAGAAAAAATGATGAGTAGTAAAAAAATTAAGAAAAAAGAAGAAAAAGAATTAGAAAAATTAATTTATTGGAAATATCGCATTTTATGGTTATTAGAAATGAATAGATTACATGAAGAAGCAGAAAGACTCGAAAAAAGGCCAATGCGTACTCCTATTGGTTTTTTAGAACATCAACGTAAGGCTGATGAAAAAGCTCGACAAAGAAGATTAAAGAGAATGGAAATGCTAAAGGCATATCGAGAAATTTGCAAAGAAGAAGTTAAAAAAGCATATATAGAAAAAGAATTTATTGATCAAAAAGTCATTAAAAAAGAAAACGTTGACGAAGAAATTATCAATGAAGAAAATCTTAATAATGAAAGTGTTAAAGTGAAAAAATTGAAATTAAATTCAAAAGACTTTAACGTAAACCCCACTTAGTATAAAATTGATATTTTAATACTAAAAAAGATATGAAAACATATAGATTTTTCATATCTTTTGTACTATAATAATAATCGATTTCATTAGGAGGTGTTAATATGATAAAGACCAACTTACCAGTAATTCTTCTTAGAGGAATAGTATTACTACCAAATAATGAGATTAGATTAGAATTTGATAATGATATAAGCAAAAATATTATCGATGTTGCAGAATTATTTCATGATAATAATTTATTAGTTGTTAGTCAAACTGATCCTTTAGAAGAAGAACCAGAAATAAAAGAACTTCCTAAAGTTGGTGTTATATCTAAGATAACACATAAAATGGAATTACCTAATGGTAAAACAAGGGTTATTATATATGGTAAAAAGCGTGCTAAAATTTATGAGTATTTAAATCTTAATAAAAGTACTGAAGTATTAGAATCAATTGTTACTACTGATGAAGAAGCAACTATTGATCCTAAAGAAGAAATGGTTTTAATTAGAAAATTACATAGAGATTTAGAAAATTATATTAGAACTATTCCTTATGCAAGTAATAGTATTTTAGCTTTGATATCAAATGTTAATAATTTATCAAAAATGACTGATATTATTGCTCCTCATCTACCAATTAATAATCAAAGAATGCAAGAATATTTAAATAATTTTAATCCTGTAAGTAGAGCAGGAATGATTTTAGAAGATATTTATAATGAAATGGAAATGTATCAAATTGAAAAGAATTTAGAGTTAAAAGTTAGAAAAGAAATAGATAACAATCAAAAAGAATATTTATTACGTGAAAAAATAAAAGTCATTAAAGAAGAATTAGGAGATATTTCTTTTAAAGAAGATGAAATAGATAAATTAAGAGAAAGAATTAAAGAATTAGATGCACCACCTAAGATAATTGAACGTCTTAATACGGAATTAAAACGTTATGAAACTTTATCACAATCATCTCCAGAAATCAATGTTATTCGTAATTACATTGATTGGTTGTTAGATTTACCATGGAATCGTGTTACGGAAGATAATAATGATTTAAAAAAGGTGCGTGAAATTTTAGATCAATCGCATTACGGTTTGGATAAAGTAAAAACACGTATTATTGAATATTTAGCAGTTAAACAAATGAGTAATAGTTTAAGAAGTCCAATTATTTGTTTAGTTGGACCTCCAGGAGTTGGTAAAACAAGTTTAGCTTTTAGTATCGCCAATGCCATGAATCGTAATTTTGTTAAAATATCAGTTGGTGGTGTTAGCGATGAAGCGGAAATTGTAGGACATCGTCGTACTTATTTAGGGGCCAATCCTGGTCGGATTATTCAATCATTGAAAAAAGCTAAAAGCTCTAATCCTGTTTTCTTAATTGATGAAATTGATAAAATGAGTAAAGATTATAAAGGCGATCCAGCTAGTTGTTTACTTGAAATTTTAGATCCTGAACAAAATAAATTCTTTAGTGATAATTATATTGAAGAAGAATATGATTTATCAAAAGTTTTATTTATTGCAACCGCTAATTATATTGATGATATTCCCGAAGCTTTAAAAGATCGTTTAGAAATAATACAATTATCAGGTTATACCGAATTTGAAAAATTAGATATTGCGAAGAAACATTTATTCCCTAAAATTTGTAAGGAACATAGTTTAGAAGCAAATAAAATTAGTATGAAAGATAATGTTATTTTAAAGATAATTCGTCATTATACAAAAGAAGCAGGAGTTCGTGAATTAGAAAGACAGCTTGCTAATATTGTAAGAAAGACTGTAGCAGAAATTATTGTTGATAAAAAAGATAATACGAAATATCAAATAACTACTAAAAATCTTGAAAGTTATTTAGGTAAACCAAAATATCATTTTAATCTTTTAACTACTACTAAAGTAGGAGTTGTTAATGGACTAGCATACACTTATTTTGGTGGCGATACTTTACCTATTGAAGTAAATTATTATAAAGGAAATGGTAATTTAGTTTTAACTGGTTCCTTAGGTAATGTTATGAAAGAAAGTGCTCATATTGCCCTTAGTTACATTAAATCAAATTACCAATATTTCCATATTGATTATGATAAATTAATTAAAAATGATATTCATATCCATGTTCCCGAAGGGGCAATTCCAAAAGATGGACCGAGTGCTGGTATTACCCTTGCAACTGCTTTAATAAGTGCTTTTACTGATAAGAAAATTCCAGCTACCGTAGCCATGACAGGTGAAATAACTTTAAGGGGTAATATTTTACCAATTGGTGGTTTAAAAGAAAAAAGTATTGGTGCGCATCGTAATGGTATTAAAACAATTATTATTCCATATGATAATCTTAATGATTTAGATGAAATTCCAAAAGAAATTAAATCTTCAATTGAATATATTCCAGTAAAACATTATAAAGAAGTTATGAAAGTTATTGATCAATTATAAAATACTAAGTATTAGAAAATACTTAGTATTTTTTCATATTTCTTTTTTATTTTCATATAATTAATTGAAATATGGAAGGAGAGATAAAGTGAGAAAAATAGTTCCTTTTAAAAAAGATATTATTTTTAAAACCAATTTGGCAGAAATAACAAGTATTTCGTTAGAACATAATCTTCATATTGAAGGTAATGATTTAATAACTGGTGAATTTATCATAAGTGGTGAATATAAGATGGCCGATAATAGTATTAATACGGAACCATTTAGTTTTAATTTACCATTCGATATTGCGCTCGATAGTGATAAATACAAAATAGATAATGTTGTAATTGATATTGATAACTTTTATTATGAAATTATTAACAATAATATATTATCAGTTAATATTGATGTTTTAATTGATAAATTAGAAGAAAAACCACTTATTGATAATGAAGAACTTAAAGAATCAACAATAGAGATTCATAATATAAATATTGATGACAATAATGATAATGAAAGAAAAGAGGAGTTTGTGAGTATGGAAGAAATAAAAGATAATGAACAACCAATTGAAGCTAGAGAAGAAGATTCTAGAAATTGGTTTGATAGTTTTGATAGTAGTAGAGAAACGTATACAACATATAAAGTATATATTGTTAAAGAAGGAGATAATCTTGAAGTAATATTACAAAAATATGAAATAGAGAAAGAAGATTTAGAAAAATACAATGATTTAAATGAAATAAAAATAGGCGATAAAATAATTATTCCGGCTACTAGAAATGCGCAAAATTAATCATTTATTAAAAAAATATGATTTAAAGCCCTATCAATATCGTAATTTAGGTAAAGTAACCTTTATTGATACTGATCAAGGGCGTTTTGTTATTAAAGAAAAAACGGGAAATGAAGATAATAAAATCTATGAATATTTAGAATCTCGGCAATTTAATTATTATCCTAAAATTATTAATGATTTAAATGAGAATTATGAAATAACCGAATTTATAGACGAAGTTAATATGCCTAGAGAACAAAAAATATTAGATATAATTGAATTAGTTAGTCTTTTACACTATAAAACAACACATTATAAAGAGATTGATGAAGCCGATTATAAAGAAATATATGAAGATATTTCAAATAATATTGAATATTTATTTAGCTATTATAATGATATTGCTTCTATTATTGAAACAAAGGTTTATATGAGTCCAGCGGAATACTTGTTAATTCGTAACATATCGAAAATTTATGGAACCTTGAATTTTTGTAAACAAGAAATAAATGCTTGGTATGAATTGATTATAAATAAAAGAAAACAACGAGTTGTTGTTTTACATAATAACTTAGAATTAGATCATTTTATACGTAATAAAGATGCCTTTTTGATTAGTTGGAATAAATCAAAGATTGGAATACCTATTTTTGATTTATATAAATTATACAAGAAACATGCTCTTGATTTTGAATTTTCTGAAATATTAAAACTATATGAAAAAAAATATCCATTAATGGAAGAAGAAAGAAAATTATTTTTTGTCTTAATTGCTTTACCCTCTAAAATTGAATTTAATCAAAATGAATATATGATGTGTAAACTTATTGGTGAGGAAATTGATTCATTATATAAATCAGAAATATTTATATCACCATATTATGCGAAAGATACAGTACAAAATAAATAAAAAGAATAAAAAAATAAGAAAAAGATTAAATCTAGTAATAATAAAAAAGGTAAAAAGCATTTGATAAAAAAGAAGAATACAACTAATAAATAAGCAAATAAACCATTTGCCTTTTCCCCACCACCAACTTTTATTTGGCATAAATATCACCTATAATAGTTTATTCTCACTATAAAATTATGAATAGGCTTTATTAATTTAATTAATAAAGTCTTTTTGCTGTTTTTTGAAAAATAGTGTATAATAAAGAGTAGTAGGAAAATAAAAAATTGTTTAAATTTCAAAAAAATGATAAATTAATAATAGATAAAATATAAGGATGATGATAGTATGAAATATATAAAAATAATAATAATTTTAATACTTTTATTAGTTATTACCTTTAGTATTTTTTTTCTTTTAAATAATAAACAAAAGAAACAAGAAAATAAAATGATTGATTTAAGTGAAAAAACAATTTTAGAAATAGAGGAATATGCTGTCCTTAATAATTTAGAATTAATTATTGAAAGAGAATATAGTGATACTATTCCTAAAGATAAATTAATAAGCCAAAGTATTGAAATAGGAACCATTTTAAATAATCAAAAACAATTAACAGTCGTTATTTCTTTAGGACTGCTAAATAAAGAAGAATATGCGAAATATGGGGTTAATGAACTTGGAAGAGTTCCTATTATGATGTATCATGGTATTCATAATATTAAGAGTTCGGATACAGCTTATACAGGTGGTAATATTGATAAAGATGGTTATCAAAGAACAGCTGAAGCCTTTCGTAATGATTTAGAGTTTTATTATAGTAATGGATATCGTATGATTAGATTAAAAGATTATATTGATGGAATTATTGATGTGCCACTTGGTAAAAGTCCCATTATTTTAACTTTTGATGATGGCTTAGAAAATAATTTTCGCATTAATGGTCTTGATGAAGATGGTAATCTCATAATTGATCCTAATTGTGCGGTTGGTATCTTAGAAGAGTTTAAAAGAAAATATCCTGACTTTAATGTGACAGCTACTTTCTTTTTAAATAGTGGTTTATTTCAACAACCAAAATATAATAATCTTATATTAAAATGGTTAGTGGAACATGGTTATGATATTGGTAACCATAGTTATAGTCATGCTGATTTTACTAGTATTGATAAAGATAAAAGTCAAATGGAAATAGGAAGAATGTATCAAAAATTAAATGAAATTATCCCTGGCCAATATGTTAATATTGTAGCTTTACCATTTGGTTCACCTTATAAAAAAGAACATGCTAATTTCCCTTTTATTTTAGAAGGTAAATATAATGATTTTTCATATAAAACAGAAGCAACTTTAAGAGTAGGTTGGGAAAGTGAATTATCACCATTTAATAAAAATTTTGATAAAACCTTTTTAAAACGAATAAGAGCTTATGATAATAATGGTTTAGAATTTGATATTGAAATGAATTTTAAAAATTTAAAACAAAATCGTTATATATCTGATGGTAATAAAGATAAGATAGTTATTCCTGAAAGTAGTTTAAAACATATTAAAGAAGGACTTACTTTAGAAATAATTACGTATTAAGAGGGAGGTTAAGTGTGATGTTGAATAATAAGGGGATTGCAATATCGGGAATACTTTATGCCGCTTTAATATTGTTTATGACTTTAATGCTTGGGATATTAGTTATGGCAACAAGTAGGAAAGTCCTTTTAGATAAAGAAAAAATAGATATATTAAAAGAGCTTGAAGGTAGTGAAATTATATCAGAAACATCTG